>NZ_JBHWZJ010000352.1:0-7246 GCF_042728415.1 Streptomyces sp. NPDC060198
CGCGGCCCCGCCGAGTCCTACAGCCTTCTCACGCCCTACAAAGACCCCACCGACGAAAGCAGCCACACCCTCGGACCATTCTGGGTGACATCACAACAGGTACCGCTGCACCACGTATTCGGCACCTACCTCCAAAGCCGCGCCGACACCACCCCCGACCGCTCACTCCTCCTGGGCGAAGGAGAAAACGAATTCCTCGCGCTGGGCGAAGGCGCACCCATCACCTACCACGGCACCAACACCCCACCCGTCCTGCCCCCCACACCCACCCCACCCCGGACCGTCTCCGCCCGAGCACCCCAGCCAGGTCAGAAGGCGGGCGGGCAGCGGCAGTCGGCGGCCTCGGGGAGTGGCAGCCAGGGCTCTTCGTCGCGCGGGCGGCCCACCCTGGACGAGCGGATCCGCACCGCGCAACGACTCAGTCGCGCCGCCGAGGCGGAGGCCGCCCACATCGGGCGCAACCATCCCGCCGAGCGCCAGGGGGTGCGGCCGGACGAGATCCGTGCCCGCGAGGCCCGGCGGACCCTCGAACAGCTACAGAAGGCCAAGGAGTCGGTCGGTTCCGATCCGGTCGGCACCGAACCGGCCGCTACCGACCCGGCCAGTACCGAGTCAACCGGGGACGGATCCCAGCAGAACGACCTGGCCAAGGCGGCTCGGGCGCGCAGGTACGCCGCGGAGAAGGCTCTGGAGGAGGCGGGTCGACGCGCGGACGAGCTGCGGGAGTTGCTCGACGCCGCGCGCGAACGCCAGCTCGTCGCGGCCCGCGCGCAGCGGGGAGCCGCCGAGCGCCTGGCGGGGCTCGCGGCCGACGTGCACAGCTTGCGGGGAGCCAAGCGGGTCGACATGCCCACGGGATCACTGGCGCGTACGCCGTCCCAGTGGCCCGACCCGGGCTCCATGCCGAACCCGGCAAGAGGGCTTGGCGGCAACGACGTTCGGGGCAGGGACGGCGGCGTTGCGCTGTCCCCCGAAGAGTCGTTCTCGGCTTCGCTGCTGCGCGAGTTGAGCCCGGAGTCCGCCCCCGCACAGGACGGCGGGGGTCGTGACGCCCTCAACCTCTGGTTGTCCGACCGTATTTCGGCCCTCGAAGCGGAGGCCGGCGCGCCCGTCCCCGGACTACCCTCCGGTGACGACACGGCCGGCTTGGACGAGATCAGCGCACTGGGTGTCGCCCTCGGACCGGGACAGCTCGCCGAGGCGAGCATGCTCGGCGGCCGGATCACCTTGTCCTCAGCGCAGTTCGACGTCGGGCAGCGGATCCGACTGCTCGTCAACCGGGCCGGCCCCGGGTCCTATCCTGAGACCCTGGCGGCCCTGACAGCGATGGTCTCCGGCCGGAACGTCGTGATCGTCGACCAGGACGGCACCGAGCGCAGCCAGGGGACCGGAACCGGTGAGCCGATCCGAATCGTCTTCGACGGGGTGCGTTACTCGACGCCCCCTCGGCCTGCGCGGGAGACCTGAGACATGGCCCGCACTACTCTCCAGCACCACACGGGAACCGATGGAACCCGCCCCACAGCCGCTTCGCCAGGAGGACGTCTTGAGCACCGCACCGCACACTGCCGGGTCCCCGCAGGGTTCCGAAGGCGAGACAGCTGCGGCCGCAGCCGCCCCGGACGGGACGGTGGACACGGGAGCAGCGCCGGCCTCCGGCTCCGCGAAGGGCGCCCCTGAGCCCGGGGCCGCCGCCGAGCCGGACACCGGCACGTCCGCTGCGACGACCACCTCGTCCGCCACCGCCGCGCAAGCCGAAGACGGGTCCACCGCCGCGCAAGCCGAGGGCGCCTCCACCGCCGCGCAAGCCGAGGGCGCCTCCACGGCCACGCAGGCCGAAGACGCCTCGGCCGCCGCGCAAGGCGAAGGCGGGTCCGCCTCCGCCACGGCCGAGGGCGCGTCCGCGGGCGCCACCCCGGAGGGCGACGCCGAGGCGGTCACCCTCACCGCCGGAGACGGCTCCGACGCGGACGCCGCACGGGCGAGACAGCCCGGCCGGCCACCGCGCACCATCCTGGCCGCCGCCGCGATAGCGGGTGCGCTGCTGGTGTCCGTCCCCTTCCTGATCCACGCGCGGAACGACGACGGGGGCAACAGGACGGTCGGTTCCGGCGACGCCGCGGACACCGTCCTGACGGACCCCTTCGAGGACACACCGGGGGCCTTCGATTCGGCCGCGCCCGTGGCGGGCAAGCGCACGTCGGGCTCCCCCGAGGCGAACGCGCGGCGTGGCGACCAGTCGGACCCGAAGAAGTCCGACGCGTCCGGGGGCTCGGGCGGCAGCGGATCGACGAAGGACGACTCCGGCTCGGGCGAGACCTCCTCGAAGGGCGGCGGCGAGGCGAAGAGCGGTACCTCGTCGAACTCGTCCCAGCCCTCTTCGTCCGACTCGTCCTCGTCGAACTCCGGCGGTGGCGGCACGTCGAAGTCCGGCACCGTCACCACCACGCCGACCAAGACGACCAAACCGGTCGCGGCGGTCGCAGCGGTCGCGGCGGGTGTGACGGTCTACAGCCACGCCGGCGGCCGGTGCGTCGACATCGTGGGCGACAAGGGCAAGGACGGTGCCCCCCTGGAGATCTACGACTGCACGGGGAAGAACTGGCAGAAGTGGGACTTCCGGTCCGACGGGACCGCACGTTCCATGGGGCTGTGCATGGACATCGCGTGGGCGTCGACGGACGACGGCGCCCAGATCCAGTTGGCCAAGTGCAACGGCGGCTGGGCCCAGAAGTTCAAGGTCAACTCGTCGCACGACCTCGTCAACACGACGATCGGCAAGTGCGTCGACGTCAAGGACAACGCGACCGCCAACGGCACCCGGCTACAGCTCTGGACCTGCAACGGCCACCCGAACCAGAAGTGGAGCAAGCGCTGACCGCACCGTGAGGGGCAGGCGGGTCCTGGACACCATCGGCGGTGACCAGGACCATGCACACGTCGGCGCGACCCCGAAACTGGCCGCCGGACCATTCGGAGACCCACTCGGGCTCGCCGTAATCCCCGGACATACGCAAAGGGCCTGTCGAATCTCTTCGACAGACCCTCTGAGCTGCGACTTCATGAAGCATGACGTGCAACTTCGCAAAGTCGGGACGACAGGATTTGAACCTGCGACCCCTTGACCCCCAGTCAAGTGCGCTACCAAGCTGCGCCACGTCCCGGCACCCGTCTGACCTGGGCTGTTGCCCTGGCTGAACGCGCATGAGAACAATACCGCACTTGGACGGGTGGTTACGAACCACTTCCTCTTGACCTCAACCATGGTTGAGGTCAGACGATGATCAGCATGACGAATTCCACCGGTTCCGGGCGCCGCACGTACGGCTACGAGGACCTGAACCACCTCATGGGCCTCATGACCGGCGACGAGAAGCACGGGCCCGCCGCCACTTCCACCCTGGACGTGCTCTGGGTGCTCTACGACCGGGTGCTCCGGGTCGGCCCCGCGACCGTGGACGATCCCGAGCGGGACAGATTCCTGCTCTCCAAGGGCCACGGGCCCATGGCCTACTACGCGGTGCTCGCCGCCCACGGCTTCTTCCCGGAGGACCTGCTCACCGGCTTCGGCTCGTTCGACTCGCCACTGGGCCAGCACCCGGACCGACTGCTGGTGCCGGGCGCCGAGATCGGCAGCGGATCGCTGGGGCACGGCCTCCCTCTCGCGGTCGGCACCGCCCTGGGGCTGCGGGCGCAGGGCCGCACCGATTCCCGGGTCTGGGTTCTCGTGGGGGACGCGGAACTGGACGAGGGAAGCAATCACGAGGCGCTCGCCTTCGCCGGGCCCGCCGGCCTGGAGCGGTTGCACACCGTGGTGATCGACAACCAGTCGGCGACGTACGGCCGCCCCGGCGGCATCGCGGCGCGCTTCGAGACCGCCGGGTGGTCGGTGGCGAGCGTGGATGGCGGGGACCACGAGGCGCTGTACACGGCCTTCACCGCCCCGCACCCCGGCCGGCCGCACGCCGTGGTCGCCCGGACCATGCCGAAGCGCTGACCGGCACCGCCCTCCCGCGTCCCCGCCGCACACACTCCTGACCCGGTACACGGCGTACCAACCCCTCACCTTCAGCACCAACGGAGAGACTCCCCGTGGACACCATGCGAGACCGCTTCATCGCCACCACCACCGAACTCCTCGGCCATGATCCGCGCCTGGCCCTCGTGCTGGCCGAGATCAGCCGCGACGGCTTCGCCGGAGCCGAGCGGAACCACCCTGAGCGGGTGATCAACGTAGGTATCCGTGAGCAGCTGCTCATCGGGGCGGGCGCGGGTATGGCCCTGACCGGGATGCGGCCGATCGTCCACACCTTCGCGAGCTTCCTCGTCGAGCGCCCCTTCGAGCAGATCAGACTGGACTTCGGGCACCAGGGTGTGGCCGGGGTGCTGGTGAGCGCGGGAGCCTCGTACGACTTCCCGGCGGCCGGCTTCACGCACATGTCACCCGGTGATGTGGCGCTCATGGACACGCTCGACGGCTGGAGCGTGCACGTTCCCGGCCATCCCGACGAGGCGGAGGCACTGCTGCGGCGGGCAGCCGCCGGGGACGACCGTGTCTACCTGCGGTTGTCGATGCAGACGAACCGCCGGGCCATGCCCGTGGACGGGAACGGCTTCCTCACCGTGCGCGAGGGGTCCCGGGGCGTCGTCGTCGCGGTCGGCCCGACGCTGGACGACGTACTCGCCGCGACGGAAGGGCTGGACACGACCGTGCTGTACGCGGCCACGGTGCGGCCCTTCGATCTCGGCGGGCTGCGCGGGGCGGCGGGCGCGGGCACCGCCGACGTGGTGCTCGTGGAGCCGTACCTCGCCGGTACCTCCGTAGCGGTGGCGACCGAAGCCCTGCTCGATCTCCCGCACCGGGTGCTGGGTCTGGGTGTGGGCCGCGCGGAGCTCCGCCGCTACGGACGGATGGACGAGCACGTCGCGGCGCACGGGCTCGACGCCGCAGGGCTGCGGAGCCGCATCACCCGGTTCCTGCGCGGCTGAGCGGACGCTCCACGCACGGGCCTGCCCCTCGCTCGTCTCCTCAGCGGCGGGGCAGCTCCCGGCGGTCGATGTGCCCCATCAGTTCTTGGGCGAGCGCCTTGATGGTGACGAGCCCCGCGCGCCCCCACGGCCGGGGCACGGTGTCGACGGCGCAGACGGTGCCGAGCGCGACGCCCGCGCCGTCGATGAGCGGAGCCCCGAGGTAGGAACGAATCCCTATGCCGTCCACGACCGGGTTCCCGGCAAAGCGCGGATAGTCGCAGACGTCGTCCAGCACCAGGGCCTTGCGCCGGACCAGGACGTGCGGGCAGTAGCCGTGGTCGCGGGCCATGTAGCGGTCGCTCCGGCTGCTGCGCGCGGCGGCGGTGCCGAGGTCGCCGCCTCCCTGGTTGCCCGCGGGTGTGTGCAGACCGGCGAAGAACTGACGGTTCTCGTCGATGAAATTGACCATGGAATAGGGGGCGGCGGTCACGGCGGCGACCCGGTCCGCGAAGTCGTCGAAGTTGTCGAAGGTCGTGTCCGGCCGCTCCCCCAGGCCGAGCCGGCGCAACCGGGCGGCCCGGGTGGAGCCGTCGCGGTCGACCGGTGTGAGCAGCTGCCTGCCCGTCACGGGTGCGCTCCGTACGTCTGGAGCGGGGCAGGGGCGGCGGTGGCGTTGATGAGGTGCTGGAGGAGTGTCACCAGCGCACCCGTACCGGAACTGGCGATCCGGGCGTCGCACAGGACGACCGGAACGCCCGGCGGGAGGTCCAGTGCGGCCCGGACCTCGTCGGGGGCGTAGCGGTAGGCGCCGTCGAACTCGTTGACGGCGACGATGAAGCCGATGCCACGCCGTTCGAAGAAGTCGACTGCGGCGAAGCACTCTTCGAGGCGCCGCGTGTCGGCCAGCACCACCGCGCCCAGGGCGCCCTGTGACAGCTCGTCCCACATGAACCAGAAGCGTTCCTGGCCGGGGGTGCCGAAGAGGTACAGGACGTGGCTCTGGTCGAGGGTGATCCGGCCGAAGTCCATGGCGACGGTGGTGGACCGCTTCGACTCGATGCCGTCGAGGTTGTCCGTACCCACGCCGATCTGGGTCAGCAGCTCCTCGGTGCTCAGCGGGGCGATCTCGCTGACGGCGCCCACGAACGTCGTCTTGCCGACCCCGAACCCGCCCGCGACCAGGACCTTGAGGGCCACGGGGAAGGGCGCGGGGCGGGCGGTGCGCTCAGAGTTGTCGTCGTAGGCCATCGAGCACTGCCTCCAGCAGGGTTCGGTCGGTGGGCATGTCCTGGAAGGCGGGGGCGTGCGCGGTGACGGCCCCGCAGTCCACCAGGTCGGAGACGAGGACCTTGGCGACCGTCGCGGGCAGCCGCAGATGCGCGGCCACCTCGGCGACGGACGTGGGGCCTTCGCAGAGCCCGAGTGTCACGGTGTGTTCGTGGCCCAGGTGGGCCTGCGGCTTCCTGCCGGTCGCCATGATCAGCGAGAGCAGGTCGAGTTCCGTCGTCGGCCGGGTCCGGCCGCTGCTGACGGTGTACGGACGGACGAGCCGGCCGGCCGCGGCGTCGAGCAGCGGTCCTTCCTGGGCCCGCACCCTCACAGCCCCGGAGTGAACGGTGTCCCCGCCATGTGCCGTGCCGGGGTGGCCAGATACGGTCGCACGCTCTTGACCAGCATGGTCATCTCGTACCCGAGGACCGCCGCGTCGGCCTCCCGGCCGGCGAGGACCGCGAGGCAGGTACCGGAACCGGCGGTGGAGACGAAGAGCAGGGTCGAGTCGAGTTCGACCACGACCTGACGCACGTCGCCGTTGTCCCCGAACCTCGCCCCGGCGCTGCGGCCCAGGGAGTAGAGCCCGGCCGCCAGGGCCGCCATGTGGTCCGCGCTGTCGGAATCCATGCCGTGGACCGACTTCACCAGCCCGTCCGCGGACAGCAGGACGGCACTGCGCGTGTACGGGACACGTTGGACGAGTCCGCTCAACAGCCAGTCGAGGTCGGCGACCTGCCCGGACGTCATTTCGCTCGGCATGGTGCATCTACTCCTTGTACGTGTTCTCGTGACGGGGTTCGGGGTGCTCGTGGCGGGGCTCGGGCTGCTCGTGACCGGGGCCGGGGCGGCCCGGGACTCCCCTCTCGGACGGTGCGGCCGGCGCGCGTACGGGCAGCGGGGTGACCCGCCGGACCGGTGGCGCGACCGGAGCGGCGTACGGGGCGAACCCCGGCGCGGTGGGCCCGGCCGGCGCGGTGGGCCCGGGCACCGGGGGCCCCGGCGC
>NZ_JBHWZJ010000353.1:0-7232 GCF_042728415.1 Streptomyces sp. NPDC060198
GCGCCTCCACCAGCCGAGAGACCTTCTCGGCCCACCCAGGACTGCCTCGTACGACCGAAGGACCGGCACGGTGACGACCCTCTCCACCCCACCCCAAGACTCAGCGGATCCCGTATCGACGACGCGGAAGTCCGCCGGTGACTCCCGGCGCGGCAAGGCGTCCCCGGCGCGCCGGTCCGGTCACACCCGCTTCGTGCTCGCCTGCCTGCTTCCGGCACTGGTGCTCTTCGCGGTGTTCATGGTCTACCCGACCGTGAACGTGTTCCGGATGTCGCTCTACACCTGGAGCGGCTTCTCCCCGGACATGAAGTTCGTGGGGCTGGACAACTTCCGTCACCTCGTCGACGACGACCAGTTCGTGCGGGCGTTCCAGAACACGGTGACGCTGCTGGTCGTGGTCACCGTGGTGACGATGGGGATGGGCCTCTTCCTCGCCGCGATCATGACGCGGCAGAAGCTGCGGAGCCGCAACTTCCTCCGGTTCGTCCTCTACATCCCGAACGTGCTCTCCGTGGTCGTGATCGCGGCGGTCTTCTCCGCCATCTACGACCAGAACAACGGTCTGCTCAACAGCATGCTGCGGCTGGTCTCCCTCGACAGCTGGCAGCAGGTCTGGCTCGGCGACCAGAAGGTCGTGCTCTACTCCGTCGGCATCGCGATGGTCTGGCAGTCCCTGGGCTACTACATGGTCCTCTACATGTCGAGCATGTCGAGCATCCCCGAGGAGCTGTACGAGGCCAGTGGGCTCGACGGCGCCTCCGCCTCCCGGCAGTTCTTCTCCATCACGATGCCGCTCATCTGGCAGAACCTGCGGACCTCGCTGACCTTCTTCATCATGAGCGCGGTCAACCTCAGCTTCGTGCTGGTCCGCGCGATGACCGGCGGCGGTCCCGACAGCTCCTCCGAGGTCCTGCTGAGCTACATGTACAAGCAGGCGTACACGAACTCCTCGTACGGCTACGGCATGGCCATCGGTGTCGTCATCTTCGCGTTCTCCTTCCTCGTGTCGCTCCTGATGAGCCGGGCGACCAAGCGCGAACCCCTTCAGTTCTGAGGACAGACACCATGACCGTGATCAACACACCCCGCCCTCCCGCCACCCGTTCGCGGATCGGCCGCGTACTCACGTACGTACTCGTCATCGCCCTCGCGCTCGCCATCGCGGTGCCGGTCGCCTGGGTCCTGCTCGCCTCGCTCAAGAAGAAGAGCGAGTTCTTCGGCAGCCCCTGGACGCTGCCCGAGGGGCTGCGCCTGCAGAACTACGTCGACGCGTTCACCGACGCGCACATGGGCCAGTACTTCGCGACCTCGGTGTTCGTCACCGTGCTCGGCCTGGTCCTCGTCCTCGTGGTCTCCGTGCCGGCGGCGTACGTCATCGCCCGGTACGAGTTCAAGGGCAAGAGCTTCGTCGAACTCCTCCTGCTCGGCGGGCTCTTCGTCAACGTCAACTACATCGTCGTGCCGATCTTCCTGATGCTGGTCGACTGGGACAAGGCGCTCGTCGACGTCTTCCCCGGAGGGTTCTTCCTCGACAACCCCTCGGTCCTCTCCCTCGTCTACGCGGCCACCTCGATCCCGTTCACGATCTACCTGCTCACCGCGTACTTCCGGTCCATCCCGGTCGCCTACGAGGAGGCCGCGTCGATCGACGGGGCGTCCCGGTTCCGGATCATGACCCGGATCATGCTGCCGATGGCCCGGCCCGCGATCACCACCGTGATCCTCTTCAACTTCCTCGCCTACTGGAACGACTTCATCATCTCGCTGACCCTGCTTCCCGGCGAGGGAAAGACCGTCCAGGTCGGCCTGCTCAACCTTTTCACGGCGCAGAAGGCGGCGGCGGACTACGGACGCCTGTACGCAGGCATGGTCATCGTCATCGTCCCGGTCCTGATCGTCTACGCCTTCATCCAGAAGCGGCTCATCGAGGGCATGGCATCCGGCGGCGTCAAGGGCTGACCGGCCCCGGCACCACAGCCCACGACCCACAGCCTCAGCGGAAGGAAACACCGACATGAAGGACTCGACGCGGACGGCGCTGCTCGTCGGCGTGCGCATGCTCGTCGCGGCGGCCTGCGTGGCGCTCGTCGTCGTGGAGCGCAAGACGATCGGCTGGGGACACCTCGGCATCATGCTCCTCGCGCTGGCCGGGCTGATGGCCCTGCTCGCCTCGTACAACCGGAGGTACCAGTGACAGCCGCGGCCACGCCCGCCCGGGCGCTCTCCGAGATCCGGCCCAGCGCGCGGCAGCTCGCCTGGCAGGAGATGGAGTTCTACGGCTTCATCCACTTCGGCATGAACACGATGACGGACCGGGAGTGGGGCGAGGGGCACGACGCCCCGGCCCTCTTCGACCCGGCCGACCTCGACGCCGACCAGTGGGTGGCCTCGCTCAAGAGCGCGGGGATGACCGGCGTCATCCTCACCTGCAAGCACCACGACGGCTTCTGCATGTGGCCGAGCGACGCCACCGACTACTCGGTCGCCTCCTCACCGTGGCGCGGCGGCACGGGTGACGTGGTCGCCGAGGTCGCCGACGCGGCCCGCCGGCACGGCCTGAAGTTCGGCGTCTACCTCTCCCCGTGGGACCGCACCGAGGCGTCCTACGGCTCCGGCAGCGCGTACGACGACTTCTACGTCGCCCAGCTCACCGAACTGCTCACCCGCTACGGCCCCGTGTTCTCCGTGTGGCTCGACGGTGCGAACGGCGAGGGCCCCAACGGCAAGCGCCAGACCTACGACTGGGAGCGCTACTACGCGGTGGTCCGCGAGCTCCAGCCGGACGCGGTGATCAACGTGTGCGGCCCCGACGTCCGCTGGTGCGGCAACGAGGCCGGCGAGACCCGCCCCGATGAGTGGAGCGTGGTGCCGCGCGCCCTCCAGGACGCCGAGCGGACCGCGTCCGTCTCGCAGCAGGCGGACGACGGTGAATTCTCCCGCCTCGTCCGCAGCGACGACCGTGACCTGGGCAGCCGGGCCGCGCTCGCCGGACACGAGTCGGACCTGGTCTGGTACCCGGCCGAGGTCAACACCTCGATCCGCCCCGGCTGGTTCCACCACACCGCCGAGGACACCCAGGTCCGCTCGGTGGACGAGCTGTTCACCATCTACCAGCGGTCGGTCGGCGGGAACTCCTGCTTCCTGCTCAACGTCCCCCCGGCAGCCGACGGCCGTCTGCGGGACGCCGACGTGGCGGCGCTCGGCGGTCTCGGCCGGCGCATCGAGGAGTTCCGCTCCCGCCGGGTCGAGGCGACCGCGACGGTCACCTCGGGCACCCCCGGAGACGTCGCCACCGCATGGCCCGGCAAGGCGGAAACGCCCTGGCGCCCGGCCGCCACCGACACCCGCCCCGCCGTGACCCTCACCTTCGACGAGCCCCGCAGGATCGAGGCGGTCGTGCTGGGCGAGGACATCACCGAGGGCCAGCGCGTCGAGCACGTCGTCGTCCGGGGCTGCCTGGCAGGCGAGTGGACCACGCTCGCCGAGACGAGCGCGGTGGGCTACCAGCGCATCCTCACCTTCCCGCCCGCAGAGGCCGACACGGTCGTCTTCGAGATCACCGCGACCCGGGACACCCCCGTCGTCGCCCGGGTGGCGGCGATCGGGGCGGGTTCGTGAAGGGCGCGGCGCCCCGCACACGGGCGCCGCGCCCACCGGCAGGGACCCGCAAGCCCGGTTCCGGCCGGCCCGGCTCCCGCAAACCGGCCGCCGCGCGCGGCGCCGCTGCGGCAACCCGCACGGCGGCGGCCTCCCGGCGCCCGTCGCGGCGGACCCTCGCCGTGCTGACCGGAGCCGTACTCGCCCTCGTCGCGGTGGTCGTCGTGGCCGTCACGACGACCGGCGGTAGGGACGGGGAACAGGTCGCCACCCTGGACGGGCGCCCGGTCACCCGCGACGAACTGCTCTTCCACATGGGGCGGCTCGCCCCCACCGTGCAGAACGAGCTGACCACCACCTACCACCTGGCCTCGCCGTTCAGCTGGAACGCGAAGACCGGAGCCAAGAGCGCGCTCCAGCGCCTGGAGACGAGCGCGCTGGACGAGATCCGCGAGGACCGGGCGACCCTCGTCCTCGCACAGGACCACGGGCTCGTCGACTCCGTGGACTTCGCGGACCTCACCGCCGAGCGCACCGAGGAGAACGAGGCCCGCGCCCAGGCTGTCGAGGCCGGTCAGACGGTCTACGGGGTCACGGACTTCTCCCTCGAGGAGTACTACACCCACCGGCTGACCGAACTCGCCACCAAGCTGAAGGACCTGCTCAGCAAGGACGCCGGCGACCCGCTCCACGTCACCGACGCCGAGGTCCGCAAGGCGTTCGACGCGGACCCGGACTCCTGGAGCGCCAACGCGACGACGTACGCGTACACACAGCTCGTGGTCCAGGTGCCGGACGGCGCCCCCGCCGGCTTCGCCGCCGCCCTCCAGCGCCGGGTGGATGCCGCGGGGCACCTCGCGGACGTCACCGGAGTGGCGGACGCGAAGCTCACCACCGCCACCTACGGCGGGAGCGGCACCACCGGGCTCAGCACCCACGACCAGGACCTCGTCTCCGTGCTCGGGGAGCTCGACCGGGGAGAGGTCTCGGCGCCCGTCAAGGGCACCGGCCAGATCACGTACTACCAGCTCGACAGCGTGAAGACCGACACGGACAAGGCGTTCACCGAGTACTCCCAGCGGATCCGCCAGTCGCTCGTCGAGAAGAAGTACGCCACCTACCTCCAGCGCCGGGCCGACGACGCCTCGATGCACGTCGACAGCTCGGCGGTGGCCGCCATCAACGCGAAGGACGTGCAGCAATGAGACCTGCCGACATCGGCTTGCCCGCCGACGAGGCGTCGGTGAAGCGCCCGTGGCTCACCACGCGGACGGTTCGCACCGGCCTCGCCTCCGTGCTCGCCGCACTGCTGGTGGGGTCGCTCGCCCCGGCCGCGCACGCCGCGGCCGGACCGAAGAGCCCCGCCGCCCCCGCTGCTTCCGCCGCGGCCAAGTCCTGGCCCGGCAACAAGCACAACGCGACGGGTGGCAAGGACTACTACATCGACGCCACGCACGGCCACGACACCGCGGCCGGCACCTCGCCGAAGACCGCCTGGGCCAGCCTGGCCAAGGCGAACGCGACGACGTTTCTGCCGGGCGACCGCATCCTGCTCAAGGCCGGCGAGCAGTGGCAGAACGAGCAGCTGTGGCCGAAGGGCTCCGGCAGCGCGGGCAAGCCGATCACCATCTCGGCGTACGGCGACAAGCACGCCGGCCGCCCCTACATCGCCACGAACGGCCAGGTGCCCAGCCCGTTCAACGCGGACGGCACGAAGAACCCGCAGACCGTCGGTCTGACCGGCGCCATCGTGCTGCGCAACCAGCAGTACTGGGACATCGACAACGTCGAGCTGTCCAACGACGACGACTTCGCGACGGACATCACCAAGGGCACCTACGTCCGCGACGGCATCATGGTCTCGATCAACGCCGACCTGTTCCCGGACGGCGCGGACACGGTCATGGACCACTTCCGCATATCGGACATCTACGTCCACAACCTGGACGGCCCGAGCAGCTGGCAGAAGATCCACTACGGTGCGGTCGACTTCCAGGTCTTCGGCAGCAAGAGCTACAAGGCGTACCCGGCCGGCGGATACCACTTCAGCGACGTCCGGATCGAGAACAACACCTTCGAGAACGTCGAACTCCACGCCGTGCAGTTCGCGTTCAACTGGTTCGCGGCCGACAGCGCCGACTCGGGTCAGTACGACGAGGCCGGCAAGTGGCACGAGGGCTGGGAGCAGCTCTGGGTGCGCACCCGCGACCTGTACAGCCGTGACGTCTACATCGGCCACAACTACGCCAAGAGCATCGGCCAGGGCGCCTTCCAGCTCGCCGACTCCCAGCGGATGACGGTCGAGTACAACGAGGTCAACGGCTTCCTGGAGCGCTACAACGCGGTCTCCTGCGGGCTCTACCTGTGGGCCGGCGCCGACTCCACCATGCAGTACAACGAGGTCTACGGCGGCCCCGACAACGAGTACGACGGCACCCCCTGGGACCTGGAGTACACCAACTTCAACGTCACTTACCAGTACAACTACTCGCACGACAACGCCGCGGGCTGGATGGCCTACATGGGCAACAGCTCGAACTCGGTGGCGCGTTACAACCTCAGCGTCAACGACAACGGCGTGCTCGTGAAGAACATGCTGTCGACGAACTACGCGCCGACCTATTTCACCAACAACACCTTCGTCTACGACGGCGCCGACCTGAACACCGTCCACGACGAGACGTTCCTGAGCCGCGTCTACTTCCTCAACAACATCTTCTACAACACCTCCGAGACCACCCCGACCCCGTGGTACCGCCGGACCGGCGCCCTGCGGCAGGCCGTGTTCTCGAACAACGACTACTACGAGGCGTCCGGCACCCACTCCGCGCAGGAGCCGGCCGACCCGGACGGGCTGCGGGTCGACCCGAAGTTCACCGGTGACCCCGCCGACTACGTCACCGGTGCGGGCGTCGACAAGATACGCAAGGCCGCCGCGCCCTTCACGCTGCGCAAGGACTCGCCGCTGATCGACGCGGGCCGGTACAACGCCCACATGGGCACCGAGGACTTCCTCGGTACGCACCTCTACTACGGCGACGCCCCGGACATCGGCATCGCCGAGTCCAAGCACGGCCGCAAGGTGGCCCACCCGGTCGACGCGAACCCCATCGAGGAGGAGGCGGACAACAGGGTGAACCTCGCCCTCGGCAAGTCCGTCACCGCCAGCTCGACCCACCCTGGGGCGAACGGCTCCCTCGGCGCTGAGAAGCTGACCGACGGCAACCTGTCGACCCGCTGGGCCGCCGCCGACGACGCGTCCTACCCGATCACGCTCGACGTCGACTTCGGCGCGGACACCACGTTCGACCAGGTCTACCTGGACGAGTACACGGACTCGGGCACCAACCCCCGCGTGCAGTCCTTCGAGCTCCAGCGCTGGGACGCGGCCACCGGCGGCTGGGTCACCTTCGCCACCCGTGACGCGGGTGTCGGACACGACCTCACGGTGACGGGCTTCGGTACCGTCACCAGCTCCAAGCTGCGGGTGGCCCTCACCGGCCAGATCGCCACGGAGCAGTACACCCCGAGCCTGACCGAGATCTCGGTCTACCGCGCGGGCGCGTGAGCGGTGTCGTCACGGACCCGCGGGTGAACCGGCCGGGTCCGCGACGATGACGCACCGAGGGCGGGCG
>NZ_JBHWZJ010000354.1:0-7217 GCF_042728415.1 Streptomyces sp. NPDC060198
GAGCGGGCGCGCCGCGCACTCCCAGTGGCCCCGGGCCGGTGAACGAGTCGGGGCGTACGCCCGGCGCCGTGGCCGCGTACAGCACGGGCAGCGCCCCGGCCGTCGCGGTCTGGGCGAACAGCAGGTTGCCGAGCGCCATCACCCGCTCCCTGCCCTGCCGCCGTTCCAGCCGGGGCCCCGCCGTCGTCAGGTTGGTCGAGGCGTACCCCGGGTGGGCCGCCGCGGCCACGATTCTCGATCCGGACCGCGCCAGCAGCCGGGCGAACTCGTGGACGAAGAGCAGGTTGGCGGACTTCGACGCACCGTAGGCGATCCAACGCCGGTAGTGGTGTTCGCTGTTGAGGTCTCCCATGTCGATGTCGGCCAGCAGGTGCAGCCCGCTCGACACCGTCACCACCCGCGCCTCGCCTGCGGCGCGCAGGGCGGGCAGCAGCAGACCGGTGAGGGCGTAGTGCCCGAGATGGTTGACGCCGAACTGCGTCTCGAAACCGTCGGCGGTCCGCCCGTAGGGCAACGCCATCACACCCGCGTTGTTGACGAGCAGGTCGACCCGGTCCGGGGCGTGCGAGGCCGCGAACTCCCGCACGGAGGCGAGGTCCGCCAGGTCCAGCGGTACGAACGCCACGTCCGCCTTGGACACCGCCCGCCGGATGCGGTCCGCCGCACCCTCCCCGCGTTCCTCGTCGCGGCACGCGAGCAGCACCCTGGCCCCGCGCCGGGCCAACTCCCTTGCCGTGACGAGGCCGAGGCCGCTGTTGGCCCCGGTGACCACGGCCGTACGGCCGCTCTGGTCGGGGATGTCGTGCGTGTTCCAGCCCTGGATCATGCGCCCCAGGGTACGGCCGGCGGCCCAGACCGTACGGCCCGGCTTCGGCGGGGCGGAAGAGCCGGACCGTACGCGGGAACCGGCCGGACCGTGCGCGGGAACCGGCGGGGCCGTACGCGGGAACCGGCGGGGCCGTGCGCGGGAACCGGCCGGTCCGTACGCGGGAACCGGCCGGTCGGGCCGCGGAACGGGTCAGCCGCGGAACGGGCCCTTCACCTCGTAGGTGATGCCGCCCGACGAACTCCCGCTGGTGCCGCGCTGCGAGGAGAAGTACAGCCGGGTGCCGTCCGGGGAGAAGGCGGGGCCGGTGATCTCGGAGGCGGACTGGCCGCTGACCCGCAGGAACGGTGACACGGTGCTCTGCGGGGTGATGAGGCAGATCTCCAGGTTGCCGCCGTCCTCCGCGACGTACAGGTCGCCGGAGACGGACCGGGTGACGTTGTCCACGCCGGTCAGCGGGGCGGTTCCGGAGGTGACGAGGGAGTCGTCGTAGACCAGCGAGATCGACGAGGCCGCCGCGTCGTACGCCCACACCCGGTTGTCGCCCTTGGAAGTGAACCAGCAGATGCCCGCCGCGTAGAAGCAGCCCTCACCGCCGTTGAAGACCTTGGCCCCGGAGACCTGGTAGCGGGTCTGGGTGGGGGTGCCGTCGGGGTCGGGGACCGTCGTCCAGGTCACCGGGCCGGAGGTGGCGGTCCCGGCGACCAGCACCTGGAGGGTGCCGCTCGACAGGTCGCCCCAGGTGGCCGGGCGGAAGCGGTAGAAGCGGCCGTCCGTCTCGTCCTCGGTGAGGTAGACATAGCCGTGGTCCGGGTCGGCCGCCGCCGCCTCGTGCTTGAAACGACCCATCGCCGGGCGCTGCACCGCCGCGTTCACGCCCCACGGGTCGGTCTCGTACACCGCGCCCCGGGTGACCTCCTCGCAGGAGAGCCAGGTGTTCCACGGGGTCCGGCCGCCCGCGCAGTTGTTGTTCGTACCGGACAGGACGCGGTACGAACCCGTCACCGTCCCGGCGGAGTCGAAGCGGATGGCGCTCGCGCCGCCGCCGCTGCCCGAGGCGACCTCGGAGTTCGACACGTAGATCCAGCCGGTGCCGTCGGTGAAGGTGGCGCCGCCGTCGGGCGCGCTGTGCCAGGCGTACGAGGAGCCGCTCACGGTCTGGCCCGACCGGGCGACGACCCGGCTGGTGAATCCGGCCGGCAGCAGGATGCCGTCGCTGTTGGCCGCTTGCAGGGCCCCGTAGGGGCCGGTGGCCGGCTGGGCGGGGGCGGCGGAGGCGGCACCCCGCCACAGGGTGCCGCCGAAGGCGGCGGCCGAGCTTCCGATCACCGCTGTGCGCAGGAAGTTCCGTCGTTCCACGATCACTCCACTGGTGACGTGCCATCCCGCCGGTCCGGTCGGCCCGGCGGGTCGCGCGTCAGCACCGTAGGGGAGCCCAGTTGACGGAGCGTCAATCACGCGTGAACGGAACGCGACCACCGTGCGGGGATCGGTCCGTGCCGCCGTGCGGGGGCCGAACTCACCGCCGTCCTACAGCTCCCGCAGGGTGAACGCCTCCACCGTCACCTCGTCGTCGTCCAGGCAGGCGCCCGTCGCGAGGTCGAACCGCTGCTTCAGCAGCGGCGAGGCCACGAACGGCCGCCCGTCGGCCGATCCGAGCAGCCCGCGCGAGAGGACGTACGCCCCCGTGAACGGGTCCCGGTTGTCGATCGCGTACGCGCGCCCCGCCCGGTCCGCGAACACCGCCACCTGGCGCCCGTCCGGGAGCAGCGCCGCCACCCCGCGGCCGGGGACCAGCCAGGAACGCTCGCAGATGGTGAACCAGCCGCCTTCGTAGGCAAGTTGCACCGCCGTGCCGAGGTCCGTCGTGGGTGCCTGGGCCGTCGTCGTCACCGTCATCAGGATGCAGTCCCTTCCAGGGTGCGGATCGCGAGCACCGGGCCCGCGAGGATGTCGAGGTCGGGCTTGACCTGGTCGCGCTCGGGCACGAAGCGGACCGAGGGGTCCGGCGCGTCGGGCGCGTTCACGAAGGTCACGAAGCGGCGCAGCCGCTCCGGGTCGTTGATGGTCTCGGCCCACTCGTCGCGGTAGCCCTTCACGTGGTCGGACATCATCCGCTCCAGCTCGTCGCAGAGCCCGAGCGAGTCGTGGACCACCACGTCCCGCACGTGGTCGAGACCGCCCTCGATCCGGTCCAGCCAGGCGGAGGTGCGCTCCAGTCGGTCCGCGGTGCGGATGTAGAACATCAGGAACCGGTCGATGAGACGTACGAGTTCGGCGTCCGACAGGTCCTGCGCGAGCAGGTCCGCGTGGCGCGGGGTCGCACCGCCGTTTCCGCCCACGTAGAGGTTCCAGCCGCCGGCGGTCGCGATGATCCCGAAGTCCTTGCCCCGGGCCTCCGCGCACTCGCGGGCGCACCCGGAGACCGCCGACTTGAGCTTGTGCGGAGAGCGCAGACCGCGGTAGCGCAGTTCCAGATCGATCGCCATCTTCACCGAGTCCTGCACGCCGTACCGGCACCAGGTCTGCCCCACACAGGACTTGACCGTCCGCAGCGACTTCCCGTAGGCGTGTCCGGATTCGAACCCGGCGTCCACCAGCTTCGTCCAGATCAGCGGGAGCTGGTCGACCCGGGCGCCGAAGAGGTCGATCCGCTGGCCGCCGGTGATCTTCGTGTAGAGCCCGAAGTCGCGGGCCACCTCACCGATCACGATCAGCTTCTCCGGGGTGATCTCGCCGCCCGGGATGCGCGGCACGATCGAATAGGAGCCGTTCTTCTGGAGGTTGGCGAGGAAGTGGTCGTTGGTGTCCTGGAGGGCCGCCTGCTCGCCGTCGAGCACGTAGCCGCTGGCGCCCACCGTAGGGGCGAGCGAGGCGATGATCGAGCCGACCGTCGGCTTGCAGACCTCGCAGCCGTCACCACCGCGCGCCCCCTGGCGGCCGTGCGAGTCGAGGAGTTCGGCGAAGGTGGTGATGCCCAGGGTGCGCACGATCTCGTAAAGCTCGCTGCGGGTGTTCGCGAAGCAGCCGCACAGGCCCGCGTCCGCGCTCTGCGGCAGCAGTTGGCCGATGACCTTGACGCAACTCCCGCAGCCCGTACCCGCCTTGGTGCACTTCTTCACCTCGGGCATGGTGGTGTGCTCGCAGATCGCGCCCTTGGTCACGTTGTGGCAGGAGCAGATCACGGCCTCGTCCGGCAGCGAGGACGGGCCCAGCACGACCGGGGTTCCCGCACCGGCCGGCAGTACCAGCTGCTCCGGGGAGACCGGCAGCACCGTGCCGGTCATCGGACGGAGCATGCCGTACTGGTCGGCGTCCCCGACCAGCACCCCGCCGAGCAGGGTGCCGTCCGCGCCGATCACCAGCTTCTTGTAGACCCCCGAGCGGGAGTCCGCGTACACCACGTCGAGGCAGCCCTCGGTCGCGCCGTGCGCGTCGCCGAACGAGGCCACGTCCACGCCGAGCAGCTTCAGCTTGGTCGACAGGTCCGCCCCGGTGAACGACGCCTCCTGGCCCGCGATCACTCCGGCGGTCGTCACCGCCATCTCGTAACCCGGGGCCACCAGCCCGTACACCCGGCCGTCCGAGGCCAGCGCGCACTCGCCGATCGCGAACACCGCCGGGTCGGAGGTGCGGCACTCCTCGTCGACGACGATCCCGCCGCGCGGACCGACCTCCAGACCGCAGTCGCGGGCCAGCTGGTCGCGGGGCCGGACGCCCGCCGAGAAGACCACCAGGTCGGTTGCGAGCGCCGAACCGTCCGAGAGAGCCATGCCGTTGACGGCGCCGTCCTCGCCGGTGGTGACCTCCTGGGTACCGACGCCCGTGTGGACGTTCAGCCCCATGGACTCGATGGTGCGCAGCAGCGCCGCGCCGCCGCCCTCGTCCACCTGGACCGGCATCAGCCGGGGCGCGAACTCCACCACGTGCGTCCGAAGACCGAGCCCCTTGAGTGCACCGGCCGCCTCCAGGCCGAGCAGCCCGCCGCCGACCACCGCGCCGGTCGTCGCGTTCTTCGCGTACTCCTCGATGGCGAGCAGGTCCTCGATGGTGCGGTAGACGAAGCAGCCCTCCGCGTCCTTGCCGGGCACCGGCGGGACGAACGGGAAGGAGCCGGTGGCCAGCACCAGCGTGTCGTAGCCGAAGGCGAGCCCGGAGCGCGAGGTGACCGTCCGGCCCTCGCGGTCCACCCTCTCGGCCGGGTCACCGACGTGCAGCTCGATGCCGTGGGTCTCCATGAAGCCGGTCTCGACCATGGAGAGCTCCTCGGGCGAGGTGCCGGAGAAGTACGAGGTCAGGTGGACCCGGTCGTAGGCGGGGCGGGGCTCCTCGCAGAGCACGACCACCCGCGGGCCGCCGGCCGCCGGGGTCAGGCCCCGCTCGGCGAGCGCCTCCAGGAACCGCTGGCCGACCATGCCGTGCCCGACGACCACGATCGTGTGCGCGGAGGAGGCCGCGGGAGTCGGGGAAGTCGGGGAAGTCGGGAAGGGGGACACCGGCATCTCAGAAGCCTCCGTCGTCGGTCAGCGGGTGGAGCGGGGACGTTCCCGCAGGGAGCGGTCGGGCGCCCTGCCGGGACGCGGTCGGCCCGGCCGACCGCTCGTCGTCATGGCATTGACGATGGGCGGTCGGTGTTACCCGACCGCATCCCGTCTGTTTCCCGGGAGGAACCTTGCGCTCAGCACGGGCCGGCGGCGGGTGTGAGGGCGCGTCCGGCAGCCTGGCCGGAGCCGTACGGCACAGAACCCCGCAGGTCGGGGCGGGTGCGGAGCACTCGATGCCGTCGCTTAATGTCCTGTGCATGCCTGACATAACCCTGACCACCGTCGTCCTGCTCTGCCTGGCCGCCTGCGCGGCGGGATGGATCGACGCGGTGGTGGGCGGGGGCGGGCTGCTGCTCCTGCCCGCCCTGTTGCTGGGACTGCCGCACCTTCCGGCGGCGCAGGTGCTCGGCACCAACAAGGCCGTCGCGATCGTCGGCACCAGCGGTGCGGCCGTGACCTACGCCCGCCGGGCGCCGGTGAAGGTCGGCACGGCGGTGCGGATCGGGTTGATGGCGCTCGCCGGGTCGATGACCGGGGCGTTCTTCGCGGCCGGGATCAGCAGCGACGTGCTCCGTCCGGTGATCATGGTGGTGCTGCTCGCCGTCGCCGCGTTCGTCCTGCTGCGTCCCTCGTTCGGCACGGCGGCCGCCGGAGAGGCGACGGACCGGCAGGTGACCCGGGCCCGTACGGTCACGGCGATCGTCCTGGTCGGCGGCGGGATCGGCCTTTACGACGGGCTCTTCGGGCCGGGCACCGGCACGTTCCTGGTCCTGGCGCTGACGGCCGTGCTCCACCTCGACCTGGTGACCGCTTCCGCCACCGCCAAGATCGTGAACGTCTGCACCAACGCCGGCGCGCTCGTGATGTTCGCCGTCCAGGGCACCGTGCTCTGGCAGCTGGCCGCGCTGATGGCGGTGTTCAACCTCGCGGGCGGACTGGCCGGAGCACGGATGGCGCTCAGCAGGGGCAGCGGGTTCGTCCGGGGCGTGCTGCTGGTCGTCGTCTTCTCGCTCGTCGCCAAGCTGGGCTTCGACCAGTTCACGGCCTGAGGTGTGTCCGGGCCGCCTGGGGCGCCCGGATCGCGTGGGTCGCCCCGGATCCGCTCAGGCGGCTTCCCGTACGTCCGTGAGGTGGGCGTAGACCACCACGTTGCCCTGGTAGCCGGTGTCCTTCGAGAAGCCGCCGCCGCAGGTGATCAGCCGCAGCGCGGCGTAGGGCGCCTTCCCGTAGACACGTGTACTGGGGAAGTCGTCGTTCTCGTACACCTCGATCGCGTCGATCGAGAAGACGGCGGTGCGCTCGTCCTGCCGCACCACCTCCACCCGGTCCCCGCGCTTCAGCGAGCCCAGACCGTAGAAGACCGCCGGGCCCTTCGCGTTGTCCACGTGCCCGGCCACGATCGCGGTGCCCCGGGCGCCCGGCTGGGCGCCGTCGCCGTACCAGCCGGCGAGGTTGCGGTCCTCCTCCGGCGGCACGTCCAGGCTGCCGTCCGGGCGCAGGGCGAGCCGGGTCATCGGCGCGTCCACGTCGATCTCGGGGATGCGGACGCGCACCGGTACGGACGGGTCAAGCGGCTCGGCCACGGGTGACCCCGGTTGGAGCTGCGGCCCCGCGGCGAACGCCTCGGCGGCGGACGGCTGCGGTGGCACCACCTGGGTGTCCGCGCCGTTCTGGATCAGCCAGACCCCGGCCAGCACGGCGACGCCGATCAGCCAGGCCCTGCCCTTGTGTGCCTTCTGGGACACGGTGCCGTCCTTCTCCTGCACAGGCCCGAGGGCATGCGGTTCCACGGGGGCGTACGGGTGTACGGGGCTACGGGCCGACGGGCGGGGCCCGGCCTTCCGGGC
>NZ_JBHWZJ010000355.1:0-7202 GCF_042728415.1 Streptomyces sp. NPDC060198
GACCGGCGTGGCCGCTCCGCGCCGCTCAACATGGTCATCACCGAGACCGGCGCCGCCTCCGCCGTCGCGAAGGCGCTGCCCGAGCTGAAGGCGCCGATCACCGGCAGCTCGATCCGCGTCCCGTGCCCGCCGATCCGGGCCGTGTCCGACGCGGTCAGCTCTTCCACCAGTCGTCGAGCGGGGTGGCCGGGACGGTCCGCTTGTGCCGGGTCGCCAGATAGACCGACTCCAGCCTCGCCGCGACCCCGGGGGCGACCTCCGCGCCCTCCAGGTAGTCGTCGATCTCGGAGTACTTCAGGCCGAGCGCCACCTCGTCCGGCAGCGCGGGGCGGCCGTCCTCCAGATCCGCCGTCGGCACCTTCTCCCAGGTGCTCTGCGGAGCACCCAACTCCCGCAGCAGTGCGGCTCCCTGACGCTTGGTCAGCCCCGTGAGCGGGGTGAGGTCCACCCCTCCGTCCCCGTACTTCGTGAAGAAGCCGGTCACTGCCTCGGCCGCGTGGTCGGTACCCACGACGAGCAGTCCCAGCTGGCCGGCGAGCCCGTACTGGATCACCATGCGCTCACGGGCTTTGACGTTGCCGCGCACGAAATCCCGGAGCTCCGGCTCCTCTTCGGAGAGCTGGGCCAGCCCGCGTGCGACCTCGGCGGACACGGTGTCCGCGCCCGGCTTGACGTTCACCGCGACCGACCGGTCCGGGCGGATGAACTCCAGCGCGATCTGCGCGTCGTGCTCGTCCGCCTGCACGCCGTAGGGCAGCCGCACCGCGAGGAAGGTCGCCTCGTGCCCCTCGGCCCGCAGCTCCTCGGCCGCGAGCTGGCACAACTTGCCGGTCAACGTGCTGTCCTGCCCGCCGCTGATCCCGAGCACGTAGCCCTTGGCCGGGGTCGACCGCAGGTAGTCCTTGAGGAAGTCGACCCGCTGCCGGATCTCCACCTTCGGTTCCACTGCCGTCCTGACGCCGAGGTCGGCGATGATCTGCTGCCTGAGGGTCACCATTCTCGTAACTGTACTGGCCGCTCCGTTACGGGGAGATGTCGGCACGGTCGTGACGCATGGGCATCCCGCTCCGATTGTTCCGCAGGTCACAGGGGTGGCGTCGCCGATCGGTCGATGGCGGGCACCGTCCGGGGCGGGCGCCCCCGGCGGGCCTCACCGCAGCGCTCCCTCCAGTACCGCCCGGCCGAGCCGGGTCCGGTGGTGGAGCACCCGTACCCCCTGGCGCTGGGAGAGCAGCAGCCCCGCCTCCCGCAGCACGGTGGCGTGCCTGCTGGCGGTCGACGGGGCGAGCCGGAGCGCCGCCGCGAGGTCCATCGTGGTCATCGGGCGGTCCAGTATCCGCAGCAGCTCCGCGCGGGAGGCTCCGATGAGCTGCGCCGCCGGGGCGTCGCCGCCGTGCCGCCGTCGTTCGAGCCAGCCGGGCGTGGGTGAGAGCGGGTGGACGAGGACCGGGGGCAGTTCCTCGTCGGCGAGGGTGATCGGGGAGCGTACGCAGAAGAACGCCGGCAGAAGGGTCAGCGCCCGCCCCCGTAAGGCGAGTTCGCGGTCCTTCGGGTACGGAGTGGACAGCGTGCGGTCCCGGTAGTTCCACCCGGGCAGCTCGTCGTACCCGAGGAGGAGGCCCTCCGCGCCGTGACTGAGGACGGCTTCGGCGCGTGCGGTCCGGTCGGCCTTCGCCTGCTCGCGTATCGCGTCGAGATAGGGCGCGACGGCCACCCCGTGGTAGGCGCGCAGGGCGGAGGCGAGCCGGCGCAGAGCACGGGGGCAGGCGTCGGCCAGGGGGCGTACGGCGGCCGGGACGGGCCGGCCGGTGTGGGCGTACAGCCGGGTGAGTTCGGCGCGCAGGCGGGGCCGGGGGGTGGAGAGCAGCCGGTCGAGTGCCGTGTCGAGGTCGGTGTCGCCGCGGCCGGGCGTCAGGAAGTCGGGGAAGTACGAGCGGTCCGGGCACAGCCGTATCAGGGTGCGGGTCACGGGGACGAGCCCCGACCGCCGCAGGGAGGCGGTCACCTCGCGGCGCCACGGCCCGAACGCCATGGGTGCCTGACGGTTCTGGAGCAGATGCAGGCTCAGCGCGGTCTCCCACAGCGGGTCCACGTCCGGGGCGAGACGCAGCCGGGCCAGCTCCTGGTGCGTGAACTCCACCCGCAGCACGGCCCACCCCCGGTGGTCGCGGACGTTCGTCGGCGCCCGCCCGGCGGAACTCTACGCGCATTGCGGATGTGACGCATGCATGCCAGAGAGGGCGGTCGTCGTGGCGTCCCGCACGTCGTCGCCGGGTGCGGAAAGGGGCGTGGGGAGAGGCGGAAGGTAGCGGGACACCGCCCCACTGACAAGCGCGCGACGGCCTCCTTCGACCAGGAACGAATGGCTTGCGCGGCGCCTCCGCCCGCACCACCGTGGCTCACGTGTCACATCGTCACCAAGTCGCGGGCTCGGTGCGCCCGGGGTCACGCCGAAGGCGCCACCCCGGGCCCCGGGCGTCGAGGTCCGCGCCCGTCGTCCCCCGGCACCACGGCGACACCCGCACCATGCTCCCGGCCCCACCCTTCCGGGCGTACCTGCCGTCCCGGAGTCCTTCCCCGCCCCCACCGAGAAGGAGGCGCGCCATGCGCCGCGACCAGAGATCCACCGCCGTGCCCGTATCCGTACCCCGCGCACCGGGACCCCGCTCCACCGCGCGCCTCGTCCGCCGGGGGCCCGCCGCCGCGGTCTCCCTGCTGGCCCTCGCCGCCCTCTCGCTCGCCGCCCATCCCGCCGCGGCCCGCGACGCCGCGCCCGGGGACACCCCGCTCGGCAAGGTCAGCTGGCGGGCGGACCTGTCCGCACCCACCGGCGACGAGACCAACGTCAGCCGCACCGGCGGCGCGCTGCGCCTCCGCGACCACCACGTACGGCCCGCCTCCGCGCGCTCCCCTCGGGGGCAGGCCGCGGTCCTCCTCCCCGTGCACGAGCTCGACCGGGCCGTCGACCGGATCACCCCGGACGTCGACGCCACGCTCCCCGCCGGGTCCGAGGTGGTGGTCGACGTGCGCGGGCAGGACGGTCTCGGCACGTGGACCGAGTGGCGGGAGGCGAGCGCGGGCGCACCCGCCGTGCTGCCCCGGGCCGTCACCCGGGTGCAGACCCGGATCGTGCTGGTCGCCGCCCCGGACGGCGCCGCGCCGAGCGTCCGCTCCCTGTCCCTGAGCGCCGAACTCGACGTCGACGCGCCCCGGTCCGTCACGGCCGCCGCGTCCCTCACGGCCACGGTCTACGCGACCCGTGAGGGGCTGGTGGGCGGCACCACCGCCAACGGGCACGTGATCACCGCCTCCGACCACTTCGTCGCCCTGCCGTCCCGGCGCGGCCTCTCCCCGAAGGGCAGCGCCCAGTACTCGGTCAAGGTCTGCGGCCCCGCGCGCTGCGAGACCGCCCCGGTGTGGGACGTCGGCCCGTGGAACACCAAGGACGACTACTGGAACCTCTCCTCCGCCCGCGAGTCCTTCAAGGACCTCCCGCAGGGCAAGCCCGAGGCGCAGGCCGCGTACCTGGAGGGGTACAACGGCGGCCTGGACGGGTCCGGCCGCAAGGTGCTCAACCCGGCCGGTATCGACCTCGCGGACGGCACCTTCTACAACGTCGGCCTGAACAACAACGGCTATGTCACCGTCGAATACCTGTGGACCGGCGCCGGTGCCGCGACCAAGTCCTTCCCGACCTGGGGCGCCGACGTCAACATCCGTCAGCAGGCCACCAGCGCCTCCACCCGGGTCGCCCAGCTCGCCGGCCCCACGACCGTACGGGTGCAGTGCCAGGTGCACGGCCAGCTCGTCCAGTCGAACGGATACAGCAACGACGCCTGGTCCTACCTGCCCGACTACGGCGGCTACATCTCCAACATCTACATCGACAACGCCGCCAGTTGGCTCCCGGGCGTGCCGAACTGCTGAGTGCGCGCGCGGGTGGTGGGGCTCGGGCCGCACCACCCGCGCCCTGCTCCCCACTCCCTCTTCCCAAGGTGGCGAAAGCGGTCCAGAATCGTCGCTCCGCGACTCGCGTCCGAGGCGCCGTCGTACAGGGGCCGGCGTGGTCCGATATGGAAGGATTCCGCCGGAGAACGTCACTCGTGGGTGGCTGTGCACGCAGTGCCCCTGTCGGGCGGACTCGCCCGCAACGGGCGGAAGTTCACCGGCCGGGGCGGCCGCGGCCGTCCGCCCCCCGCGCCATCCTTCGCGCACTGGACCAGGGAGCAGCGACATGGACTTCGGACTCGTCCTCCAGACCGACCCGCCCGCCTCGTCCGTCGTCGGCCTGATGCGCCGCGCCGAACGCAACGGATTCACCTACGGCTGGACCTTCGACTCGGCGGTGCTCTGGCAGGAGCCCTTCGTCATCTACAGCCGCATCCTCGAACACACCGAGCGCCTCGTCGTCGGCCCCATGGTCACCAACCCCGGCACCCGCGCCTGGGAGGTCACCGCCTCCACCTTCGCCACCCTGAACGACATGTACGGCAACCGCACCGTCTGCGGCATCGGCCGCGGCGACTCCGCGATGCGGGTCGCGGGCCGCAGGCCCAACACGCTGGCCCGGCTCGGCGAGGCCATCGACGTCATCCGCGACCTCGCCGAGGGCCGCGAGGCGTCCGTCGACGGGCAGCCGGTCCGCATCCCGTGGGTGAAGGACGGCAGGCTCCCGGTGTGGATGGCCGCGTACGGGCCCAAGGCGCTGGCACTCGCCGGGCAGAAGGCCGACGGATTCATCCTCCAGCTCGCGGACCCGTTCCTCACCGAGTGGATGATCAAGGCGGTGCGGGACGCGGCGGCAAACGCGGGCCGGGACCCGGACTCGGTCACCATCTGCGTCGCCGCCCCGGCCTACGTGGGCGACGACCTCGACCACGCGCGCGAGCAGTGCCGCTGGTTCGGTGGCATGGTCGGCAACCACGTCGCCGACCTCGTCTCCCGGTACGGCGAACACTCCGGACTGGTGCCCGAGGCCCTCACCGCTTACATCGCCGGCCGCTCCGGTTACGACTACAGCCACCACGGCCGGACCGGCAACCCGGACACCGCCTTCGTGCCGGACGAGATCGTCGACCGGTTCTGCCTGCTCGGCCCCGCCGAGGCGCACATCGAGAAGCTGCGGGTCCTGCGCGACCTCGGCGTCGACCAGTTCGCCGTCTACGACATGCACGACGCCCGCGAGGCCACCATCGACGCCTACGGATCGACGGTCATCCCCGCCCTGGCCGGCTGACGCCAGGTCTTCGAAACCCGCCCGCTCCCGTCCCGCGCACCCGCACCGCGCGCACCGGACTGTCCGGACCCGCACCGCGCATCCGTCCCGCGCACCCGCACCGCGCGCACCGGACCGTCGGGACCCGCACCGCGCATCCGTCCCGCGCACCCGCACCGCGCGCACCGGACCGTCGGGACCCGCACCGCGCATCCGTCCCGCGCACCCGCACCGCGCGCACCGGACCGTCCGGACCCGCACCGCGCATCCGACCCGCGCACCCGCACCGGCTGTACATACGTCCCGGCCCTCGCACGACGCCCGGCCCGGGACCCCGCGCCCCGCACGGCACCACCTCCGAGCGAAGGGTCCAGCCGCATGACAGCAACCACCCCGCCCACCCCACCGACCCCACCGACCCCGCGGCCACAGCAGCCGCCGCCGGGCGGGACACCCGACGGCACCGGCCCGTCCGACAGGGTCGCCCTCGCCCCGGAATCCGCCCCCTCCCACCCCTCCTTCGTCAACGAAGACCTGCTCCCCGTCCCCCCGGAGCGGCGCACCTGGACCACGTACAACTTCGCCGCCCTCTGGATCGGGATGGCGCACAACATCCCGTCCTGGCTGCTCGCCTCCGGGCTCGTCGCCCTCGGCATGGACTGGAAGCAGGCCGTCCTCACCATCGCGCTGGCCAACGTGATCGTGCTGCTGCCGATGCTGCTGACCGGGCACGCCGGACCCAAGTACGGCATCCCGTTCCCCGTGCTGGCCCGCGCCTCCTTCGGGCTGCGCGGGGCCAACCTGCCGGCCCTGATCCGCGCGGCCGTCGCCTGCGCGTGGTTCGGCATCCAGACCTGGATCGGCGGGGTGGGCGTCTTCACGCTGCTCGGCAAGATCTTCGGCGGCTGGGCCGACGCCTCCCCGATCGGCGGCCAGCCGTGGACGCTCTGGCTCTGCTTCGTCCTCTTCTGGGCCCTCGAACTCGCCATCATCCACCGGGGCATGGAGACCCTGCGCCGGTTCGAGAGCTGGGCCGCGCCCTTCGTGATCGTCGGCGCCCTCGTGCTGCTGGTCTGGATCGCCGTGAAGGCCGGCGGCTTCGGACCCCTGCTGGACCAGCCCTCCGAACTCGGCTGGGGGAGCGACTTCTGGCCGGTCTTCTTCCCGTCCCTGATGGGCATGATCGGCTTCTGGTCGACCCTGTCCCTGAACATCCCCGACTTCACCCGCTTCGGCGCCGGCCAGAGCGCCCAGGTCCGCGGACAGACGCTCGGCTTGCCGACCACCATGACGTTCTTCGCGCTGCTCTCCGTCCTCGTCACCTCCGGCTCGCAGGCCGTGTACGGGGAGGCGATCTGGGACCCGGTCCAGCTCGTCGCGCGTACCGACAACGTCTTCGGCCTGCTCTTCGGCCTGGTGACGGTGCTCGTCGCCACCATCTCCGTGAACATCGCGGCCAACGTCGTCTCGCCCGCCTACGACCTCGCCAACGCCCTGCCGAAGCTGATCAATTTCCGGACCGGGGCCCTCGTCACCGGTGTCGTCGGTGTGCTGATGATGCCCTGGAAGCTCACCGAGACACCCGAGCTGTACATCTACACCTGGCTCGGCCTCGTGGGCGGTCTGCTCGGGACGGTCGCGGGCATCCTCATCGCCGACTACTGGTACGTCCGCCGTACGGTGCTCGACCTGCCGGACCTCTACGAGCCCGGCGGGCGCTACTGGTACCGGGGCGGATGGAACTGGAGGGCCGTCGTCGCCTTCCTCGTCGGCGGACTCCTCGCGGTCGGCGGCTCGCACTCCGCACCCGGCGCGGGCCCCTTCCCCGAGGACGGGATCGTCTTCTTCCTGAAGCCCCTCGCCGACTACGGCTGGGCGGTCGGCCTCGCCTCGTCGCTCGTGCTGTACGCCCTGCTCAGCGGCCGGAAGGCCGCCCGGGACGCCTGACCGGGACGATCCGCCGGAGGCCGGGCCCGCACATCGGGAC
>NZ_JBHWZJ010000356.1:0-7198 GCF_042728415.1 Streptomyces sp. NPDC060198
CTCCCGTATACGACGTGCGCACGACTCGCGGGCGGCCCGCCGTACGCTTTCGAGGCCCGTCCGCGTGGCGCGTCACCCGCGCGGCGGCTCCCCGAAGAGATCCACCGCGTTCCGCACCGCCCGGAGGCCGGGTGCCAACGCGCTCACCGAGCCGATCGCCCCCGCGATCAGCAGCAGGGAACGGCGGAGCCGGGGAATCTCGGGCACTCCGCCGGACGCCATGGCGTCCAGCGCGGCCAGTTCCTCGTCCGCGATCCCCCGGTCGGAGAACTCCGCGGGATGACCGGCCAGCTCGCGACGGAGCCGGGACACCGCTGTCCGCAACTCCGTGACCCTGGGGTCCTCACCGCTCCCGGTCACCCGCTTCTGCTCCACACTTCGCAACAATGCACTCCCCCTCGCACGCCATCGTGCCGTCTGCCTTTCGCGCCCCGGCGCATGGTCAAGTGCGCCGGAGTGGAGGCAAGTTAACGCCATCGGGGGTGGCCGGCGCCACTCCGTGACGAGAAATCGGGGTTACCCCCGAGAGTGACCCCGACTTCTCGTGTGCGAGCACGTTCGACGGAGTGTCGGTGGTATCCAGTGCATATGGTCCCTGTACGGAAGAACTCCCTGGTCACCGGGGTACTGCTGGCCGCCGGCGGCGGTCGGCGCCTCGGCGGCCGGCCCAAGGCGCTCCTCACGTACCGAGGACGCCCGCTGGTCGAACACGCGATTCGATCACTTCGCGACGGCGGCTGTGACCGGATCGTGGTGGTCCTGGGCGCCGCCGCCGAGAAGGTACGGTCCCGGGCGTCGCTCGCGGGATGCGCGGTGACGGTCAATGCGGAGTGGCAGCGGGGCATGAGCGGTTCGCTGCGCGCGGGGCTGACCGCACTCGCGGGGACCGGAGCGGACGCGGCGCTCGTCCTTCTCGTCGACCAGCCCGGCATCGGCGCCGAGGCGGTGTCCCGGGTCCGTGCGGCCCACACCTCGCGTGCGGGCCTGGCGGCAGCCTCGTACGACGGCACGCGCGGCCACCCGGTACTCCTCGGCGCGGACCACTGGACGGGCGTGTCGGCGGGAGCCACGGGCGACCAGGGAGCCCGCGCCTACCTGCGGGAGCACCGGGATGCGCTCACGCTCGTCGAGTGCGGGGACGTGGCACAGCCGTACGACATCGACACCCCGGAGGACCTGGCTCGCCTGAAGGACCGGTGAGGAGCCGCTGCGGCACCCCGTCCCCGTGCCCCTCTCCCCTCCGCTTCCGCGGCGACGCGGAGTCCGGGCCGCGCAGCGCGCGGCACTGGCCAGGGTCTACAGGCCCAGGCCCAGGCGTTCGGCGAATACGGAGAAGGCGGGTGCCACGACCCGCCATCGGCACGGATCGGTTTCGTCCGTCCAGAAATCGGTGCCGACGACCCGTGGGTCCGAAGGGTCGGTCCGGTAGTCGAGCGCGAGGGCGCCGTCGTCACCAGGATCGCGCGTGATGGCGATCAGCACGGCTTGGTCGGCGTCCAGCCACGGCAGGTCGAGCGGGCCGTCCGACCGGCTTCCTCGTCCCACTCCGAAGAAGCCGGAGTGCGGATCGTCGGCGAACATGTCCAGCGACCGGGACGCGTGCATCATCTGCTCCGGGTCCCTCACGAAGGCCAGCGGGTCCTCGAACCACGGAACGGCCTCCGCCAGTACGGCATCGCCCGGGTGTTGCCAGAGACCGCGCTCGATGAGGGACGTCAGCCGGGCGGGCAGGACCAGCCCTCGGACCGTCGTAGTTGCCATGACGCACATGTTCGCACCGCCGCCGAGGAGGCCTGGGCCGCAGCCCGCAGGGTTCGCCTCGCCGCGCGCGACGCCTGCGAACCATTGAGGTTCCACCATGAGGAAACTATTATCCACTAGCCAGAAGAAACGGCCGGACGGGGACCCTTGCAGGCCCCCGCACACCCGGCGTCCCGCCCGCAAACCACCCGCACGCTCGCCCGCTCGCTGAAGGAGTGACAGCTCATGTCCGCACCCGCGCCCTCCCCGCTGGCCATCGTCGACGCCGATCCCCTGCCCCGGCAGGAGGAGGTGCTGACCGACGCGGCCCTCGCGTTCGTGGCCGAGCTGCACCGGCGGTTCACGCCCCGCCGCGACGAGCTCCTCGCCCGCCGGAGTGAGCGCCGTGCCGAGATCGCCCGCACCTCCACCCTGGACTTCCTGCCCGAGACGGCCGGCGTCCGCGCCGACGACTCCTGGCGGGTGGCGCCCGCACCGGCGGCGCTGAACGACCGCCGGGTGGAGATCACCGGGCCGACGGACCGGAAGATGACGGTCAACGCGCTCAACTCCGGCGCCCGGATCTGGCTCGCCGACTTCGAGGACGCCTCGGCCCCCACCTGGGAGAACGTCGTCCTCGGGCAGCTCAATCTGATCGACGCCTACGAGCGCCGCATCGACTTCACCGACCCGGGGTCCGGGAAGGCGTACGCCCTGCGGCCCGCCGAGGAGCTGGCGACCGTCGTCACCCGCCCGCGCGGCTGGCACCTGGACGAGCGTCATCTCCAGCTCGACGGAACCCCGGTCCCCGGAGCCCTGGTCGACTTCGGCCTGTACTTCTTCCACAACGCGCAGCGGCTGATCGACCTCGGCAAGGGCCCGTACTTCTATCTCCCGAAGACGGAGTCCCACCTGGAGGCCCGGCTCTGGAACGACGTATTCGTCTTCGCCCAGGAGTACGTCGGCATCCCGCAGGGCACGGTCCGCGCCACCGTCCTCATCGAGACGATCACCGCCGCCTACGAAATGGAGGAGATCCTCTACGAGTTGCGCGAGCACGCCTCCGGCCTCAACGCCGGGCGCTGGGACTATCTCTTCTCCATCGTGAAGAACTTCCGCGACGGCGGTACCAAGTTCGTGCTGCCGGACCGCAACGCGGTCACGATGACGGCCCCGTTCATGCGCGCGTACACCGAACTCCTCGTCCGCACCTGCCACAAGAGGGGCGCGCACGCCATCGGCGGCATGGCGGCCTTCATCCCCTCGCGCCGCGACGCCGAGGTCAACAAGGTCGCGTTCGAGAAGGTCAAGGCGGACAAGGACCGTGAGGCCGCCGACGGCTTCGACGGTTCCTGGGTCGCCCACCCGGACCTGGTCCCGATCGCCCTCGCCTCCTTCGACGCGGTGCTCGGCGAGAAGCCGAACCAGAAGGACCGGCTCCGCGAGGACGTCTCGGTGGCGGCGGGCGACCTGATCGCCGTCGACACCCTGGACGCCCGCCCCACCTACGAAGGCTGGCGCAACGCGGTCGCGGTCGGCATCCGCTACATCGAGGCCTGGCTGCGCGGCACGGGCGCGGTCGCCATCTTCGGCCTCATGGAGGACGCGGCGACGGCGGAGATCTCCCGCTCGCAGATCTGGCAGTGGATCAACGCGGACGTGGTCTTCGAGAACGGCGAACACGCCACCGCCGACCTCGCCCGCAAGGTCGCCGCCGAGGAACTCGCCACCGTCCGCGCCGAGATCGGCGAGGCGGCCTTCGCGGCCGGGCGCTGGCAGCAGGCCCACGACCTGCTGCTCCAAGTGGCGCTGGACACCGATTACACGGACTTCCTCACCCTGCCCGCGTACGAGCAGCTGCGCTGAGCGCACCCCGCTCCCGCCCGGCCGCCCCCGGCACCGCACCACGCCGGGGGCGGTCGCGCGCGTACGCGTGGCGAGTCGGCATGACCCAGGTCACAGGAACCCGGCCCGTGCCGCGGAGAGGTGACAGGTGTGAGGGAACAAGAAGACGACGACCTGCGCCGACGCGTACGCGCGGGTGAACGCGAGGCGTTCGCCGAGCTGTACGAGGAGTGCGCGCCCCGGGTCCACCGGCACGCTCTGCGGCTGACGGGCGACCCGTCGGCCGCCGAGGACATCATGTCGGAGACCTTTCTGACCGCCTGGCGCCGGCGGGAGACCGTGACGGAGGAGGGCGGTCCGCTGCTCCCCTGGCTCCTCGGCATCGCCACCCACAAGTGCGAGAACGCCCGGCGCGGAGCCCGCCGCCGCATCGCCTTCCTCGCCCGCGGGCCGAGACCCGAAGTGGTGCCGGACTTCGCCCCGGAGACCGTGGGCCGCCTCGACGACACACAGAAGCTGCGGGCCGTCCGGGAGTCGCTCGGCAAGCTGCGACGGCACGAACGGGAGGTGCTCTCCCTGTGCGTGTGGTCCGGCCTCGACTACGAGCAGGCGGCGCAGGCTCTCGGGGTGCCGGTCGGGACGGTGCGCTCGCGCCTCTCGCGCGCCCGCAAGAGACTCGCCCGGCTCGTGGAAGAGGAACGGGAACCGCGCGGCACTCGCGGAGAGGTGACAGGTACGGCCGTACTCACGGCCCTGCCCGTACGGGAGGAGACCCGATGAACCACGACCACACCGGCCTGTCCCGGGACCGGCGCGGCCTCCGGCGGATGCCGGACGCCGACGCCCGGGAGATCGCCCGGCTGCTGCCGGCCCCGGACGTGGACGCGCTCTCCCCCGAGCGGCACCGCCACCACAAGGAACTGCTCATGAACCTCATCGACCGCGACACGGCCGAACAGAGCGACACCACCACCGCCCCCGGAACCGACGTGCCCGAACGGTCGGCCCGTCGCCGCCTCCTCCGCCCCGCCCTGCTCGTACCGGTGTCGGCGTTCGCCCTCGCCGGGGTGGTGGTCACCGCCGTCGCCGTCGCCCCGGGCCCGGACCGGCCGGCGGCGTCCGCCTCGCCCGCCGCCGGCGCGAGCGGACACGGCGGCCCGGCCCTGCTGCACCGCATCTCCGCGGTGGCGCTGCGCACCGGTGTGCCCGCCGTCCGCGACGACCAGTTCCTCTACATCCGTTCCACGGTCCGGGGAGCGGACCTCACCAGCGGGAAGGCGGTGGTCGGCCCGCTGGAAGAGCGCGAGGAGTGGGCCGCCCAGGACCCGCGTCCGCTGAAGAAGCTCGGCCTGGTCCGGACCGGCGGGGAAACCTTCGCCATCAACGCGGAGTTGGGCGACACGGAGGGCACGCCCGCCGGGCTCAGCCGTCCCACCTACGCCTGGCTCGGCTCGCTCCCGACCGACCCCGAGAAGCTCCTCACGTACCTCTACGCGCACACCCCCGAGTCCCCGGACCAGGAGCGCGCCCAAGCCGTCTTCGACCGGATCGGCGACCTGCTGACCGCGGTGATGCCGCCCCGTACCGCTGCCGCCCTGTACGAGGCCGCGGCCGGACTTCCGGGGGTGGTCGAGGCCCCGCAGGCCGCCGACGCCCTCGGGCGGCACGGGCTCGGCATCGCTCGTGACGACACCCGGTACGGCACCCGGACCGAGTGGGTCTTCGACCGGACCGACCTCTCCTTCCTCGGTTCGCGCAGCTACCTCACCGAGGACACCTCGTACGGGGAGTCGGGGACCCTCCTCTCCAGCCTGGCCCGGACCGGCTGGGGCGTGGTCGACCGGGCGGGCGAGCTGCCCGCGAAGCCGGCGGGAGAGAAGCAGACCGAGCAGAGCTGACGGCGCACGGTCAGACGGTGCCGGGCGGGCCCTTCTCCCCGCACACCTCCGCCCACACCGTCTTGCCCGGCGCTCCCGGTCGGGGCGCGACGCCCCAGCGGTCGGCGAGCCGGGAGACGAGCAGGAGCCCCCGGCCCGACTCCTCGTCCAGGGCCGGTTCGCGCGGCTCACCGGGTGCCGGGCACCGCTCGGTGCGGGTGTCCGTCACCTCCACCCGCAGGGTGCTGCCCACCTCGGTGAGCCGCACGTGGACGTCCCGGCCCGCCACCCGCCCGTGACGCACCGCGTTCGCGGTCAGCTCGGCGGCGATGAGGGACAGGGTGTCGTTCGTCTCCGAAGCCCAGGGGTGCCCCCACTCGTGGAGCCGGAGCGAGACGAGCCAACGGGACAACGGGGCACCGCGCGGCGTCGAGGTGAACCGCATGGTGAACTCCCTTGTTGGAGTGCGGTTTTCAACCATTTCCCCGGGATGGGCAATTGCTTCGTTCATGAGGAGAACCCTGGCCGCGTCCGCACATCTTGACCAGGACCGACGCACTCACGGCCCGGGGCTGTACGCGGCGACGGTCACCCTGTACACGCGACGGAGCGTGAGGAGGCAGGGCGGAACGATCGTGGAGGCAGGCGTCATGCCGGAGCAGCAGCAACCACCCGAGGCGTACGAGAGCGGGACGGGCATCCTGGCCGTCTTCGGGCGCCAGTTGAAACTGTTCCGGGCGGCGGCCGGTCTGGAACGCGCCCAGCTCGGCACCTTGACCGGATACTCCGCCTCCACGATCGCCGCGTTCGAGCAAGGACGGCGCATCCCGCCACCGAGGTTCATCGATCAGGTGGACGAGGTCCTGCGGGCCAACGGGGTGCTGAGCGCGGGCAAGGAGGAAGTGGCGCGCGCCCAGTATCCGGCCTTCTTCCGGGACGCGGCCAAGCTGGAGGCGGAAGCGGCGGAACTCTCCGGCTACGAAACCCTGGTGGTCAACGGGCCACTCCAGACCGAGGAGTACACCCGCTCGCTGCTTAAGGAGCGGCGTCCGCTGCTCGACGAGGCCACCATCGAACAGCGGGTGGCAGCGCGGCAGGCACGGCAGGAGATCTTCAACCGCTGGCCCGCTCCGCTGCTCAGCTTCGTGATGGAGGAGTACGTCATCACTCGGGGCCTGGGCGGCCGCGAGGCGAGACGCGGCCAACTCGAACATCTGCTGCTGATCGGGCAGAAGCGCAATGTCGAGATCCAGGTGATGCCGGCCGACCGCGAGGACAACGCGGGCGTGGACGGACCGTTCACCGTCTTCACCCCGCAGCACGGCGAGTCAGTCGGCTATCTCGAAGTGCAGGGCCGGAGCACACTGGTGACCGAGCGGGCGGAGGTCCGCGCCCTGTCGGCCCGCTATGGGATCATCCGAGCCCAGGCTCTCAACCCGCGTGAGTCCCTGGGCTTCATCGAGAAACAGCTGGGAGAGGTATGAACGTCCACGTCACCACGGGTAGTTCCGCCGCAGAGCTGCGCTGGTACAAGAGCAGCCACAGCGGAGCCGAAGGCGGAGACTGCCTAGAGGTGGCCGCCTCCCCCGGCACCGTCCACGTACGCGACTCCAAGCAGCACACCGGCCCGACACTCGCCCTGGCCCCACATGCCTGGGCCGCGTTCGTGACCGACGCCGCACGCTACTGACCCGGGCCGTGCAGCAAAACGGCCGCCCCGCCCCCGCTGGTGTGCG
>NZ_JBHWZJ010000357.1:0-7195 GCF_042728415.1 Streptomyces sp. NPDC060198
GGGCGAGACGGTCCGGGTGAGAAGCGAGAACACCCCCTTCGAGGGCGGCCCCCTGGACGGCCGGGTCCTGCCCGTCCTCACCGGCCCCACCGGCCACCCGCCCAAGTGGTACGTGGTGCCGGTACCGGCCGAGGACGGCGGTCCGCCGACCGTCCACGCGTACCGCCGCGTCCCCGCCGGACACACCCCCCGACTGCACCTCCAACGCGGCTGGCTGTACGAGTACGCCCCCGGCGGCCGGGAGCACTTCCGCCCCAAGTGGCCCTGGACGAAGCCGAACAGCGGAGACTGAGGGTCCGGGCCAGCCCTTAGGATCGGCGGTCAGGTGCCGAGGGACGGTCACGAGGGGGGTGCGCCATGGAGGCGCTGCGTCAGGACGATCCACGCCGCTTCGGCCCGTACACCGCGCTGGCCCGCCACCGCGGGACGGCGAGCGCGGTGAGTTACCTGGCGCGCGGCGCGGACGCCGGGGACCTGGTCACGGTCACCGCCGCCCGGCCTGAGCTTGCCGCGCTGCCCGCCTTCCGCCGCCGCTTCCAGGCCGAGGTCCGCACCGCCGAACGGCTGGCCGGCGGCTGGGTGCAGCCGCCGCTCGACGTCCCCGGCGACGGTGACGGTCCGGCCGCCGGCCCGGAGCGGCTCTGGACCGCCGCCCCGTACATCCCCGCGCTGACGCTCGCCGAGGCCATCGCCGTCGCGGGTCCGCTGCCCGAACGCGCGGTACGGATACTGGGCGCGGGCGTCGCGGAGGTGCTGGCCCGGGTGCACGCCACCGGCTCCGCCCTCCAGGGCCTCTCGCCGGACACGGTGCTGCTGGCCGCCGACGGCCCCCGGCTGACCGCCTTCGGCCCGCTGGGCGGCGCGGCCGCAGCCGAGGCGCTGCCGGGCGGGCAGCTCTCCGTACGACTCGGCTACCTCACCCCGGAACAGCTCGCCGGCCACGAGGTGGGCGCCGCGTCCGACCTCTTCGTGCTCGGGCTGCTGCTGGCGTACGCGGCGACCGGCGCCACCCCGTTCGCCGAGGGCCCCGCCGGAGGGACGGCGGACCGGATCGCCCACGGGGAGCCCGGACTCGACGGCGTACCGGCCGAGTTGAGGGGCCTGGTCGCCGGGTGCCTGGCGAAGGACCCGCGTAGCCGCCCGACCGCCGCCTCCCTCGCGGCGTCGCTCGCGCTGGAGGGCGCGGCGGCACTCGCCCGGACCGGCTGGCTGCCCGAAAGGCTGTCGGCGGCGGTGGCGGACCAGGAGACGCGGGTGCGGTCGCTGGAGGTACCGCAGGAGCCCCCGGCCGGTTCGGCACCCGCTGACGGGGAGACGGCCACCGACCGGGAGACGCCCACCCGGTTCCTCGACACGCGTTCCCGCGACGGGGTGACGGATCACCCCACCACGCGGCTCGCCGTGACCCGCGAGCACTCCCCCGGGGGCGCCCTGGCGACCCGGCCGCCCGCCCCGGCGGTCCCGGTCGCCGCCCCTTCCCCCGGTTCGCTGCTCCCCGCGCGCCGGGCCCTGGAGTCGCCGGCCGGCGGCTCGCTCTCCGCCCAGGCACCGTCCGCTCCGGCGTACCCGGTGCCGTACTCCGGCACCTCGCTGCCCGGCGGCGGTTCCCTGCCCACCGGTCCGGGAACCCCGCCGGTACGACAGGCCCCCTCCGGACCGGACGGCACCGCGCTGTTCCCCACCCGCAGGTCGCTGCTGGCCACGGTCACCGCCGGAGCGCTCGGCCTCCTCGTCGGCGGCGTCGCGGTCGGCGCCCTCGGCGACGACGGCGCTCCCGCGCCCGCGAAGGACGACAAGCCCGAGCCCAGCGAGGGGCCCGCGCTCCCCGGACAGCCGCCCGCTCCCACCTGGGTGTACGCGCACCCGGCGTCCGAGGCGGAACCCCTCACCGCCGCGCTCTGGCAGGACCGGCTGCTGGTGCTGACGAGCAAGGCCCAGGCGACGGCGGTCGACCTGCGCACGGGCAGGAAGCGCTGGCAGCGCGCGGACGCCGCCGAGGGGCAGGCCGCGCTCACCACCGGGGACGGCCTCGTCTTCGTCGCGGGCCCGACCGCGTTCCTGTGGCTGTCGCCGGAGACCGGCGAGGTGAAGCACCGGGTGCGGTACGCGGACGGGTTCGCCGGTCTGCCCGGACTCCGGGTCGGCACGCTCACCGGCCAGTCCGGCTCCGTCGTCTGGTTCTCCGGCGCGCGGACCGTGACGGTGAAGGCCCCGAAACCGGCCAAGGGCAAGAAGCCGGGCAAGGACAAGCAGGTCGTCCAGGCGTACTTCTTCGCGTACGACCTGGTGAGCCGTCAGGAGGTGTGGCGGGTCCAGGTACCGGCGGGCCGGGACGCGGCCGGCCCGGAGTACCGGCTGACGGCGGCCCGGCTCAACGACATCGTGGTGCGCCAGGACGCCGCCACCCTCACCCCGGCCGATGTGCGCGCGGCCAAGGGGAAGGGCACCTTCCGCTGCTTCGACCGGGCGACCGGAAAGCTGCTCTGGACCAGGCAGTTCGGCACGGTCACCGCCTGGGGCGCGGCGGGCGGCGACGAGGAGGGGCGGCTCTTCGGGGCGGCCGGCAAGAATCTGGAGGCGTGGGACACGGAGTCCGGGAAGTCGTTGTGGCGGCTCGACGGAACGGCCGCGTCCTCCGAGTTCGGCGCACCGGTGGAGTCGGGCGACCTGATCGTCACCACCAACCGCAGCCAGGAGGTCGGCATGGTCGAGCGCGAGACCGGCAAGCTCCTCTGGCTGCGTTCCACCGAGGTGCCGGCCGGCGGCTCCGCGCCCGCCCTCACGGTCACCGCGTCCGGCGACACGGTCCTCGCCTCGGACACCACGCAGGTGACGGCGTTCGACGCGCGGGACGGGCGGCGTCTGTGGAAGTTCCAGGACATCGGCGTGGCCGAGCCCAAGGGCGCCGCGGTCACCGGCCCGTACCGGACCCTGACGACCGGACAGAGCGCCGTCGTCCTGCGGGGGCGGGCGGTCTACGCGTTCCCCGTCACCTGACGTTCGGCGGCGCCCGGACCCGGACCCCGCCGTACGGGGTGACGCGGGGCGCCACGCCGTGCGGTGCTTGCACCGGCGGACACCTAGTGAGCGGATAAATATGATTCGCACACTTTTCAGGGGTCCGGACCGGCCCGACGCACGGACGGGCCCCGCACCCTCACCGGAGGTGATGACGTGTCAGGCAGGCTTCTGCGAGCGGTCTGCGCGACGGCGGTCCTGGCCGCCGTCGCCGCCCGCGCCCCGGCCGCCACCGGCCCCGACCCACGACCGGCGCCCGAGCCCTCGGAGGCGTCGGTGAAGGCGCTCCCGCGTACGACTCCCGACGCGACCACCGACACGAGTCCTGGTGCGACTCCCGGTGCGAGTCCCCGTACGAGTCCCGGTGCGGCTCCCGGTGCGAGCCCTGGTGCCGGCGCCGGTGCGACTCCCGACGCGGCCGAGGGCCCGGCTCCCGCCCCGTCCGCCGCCCCGTCCCCCGGCGTGACCGTGGACGCCTCCGAAGCCCTCGCCGGCCGCACGCCGTCCGCGACCGGCGCCCCCGCCGCCCCCGAAGCCGCCGCCCCGAACGCCGCGCCGGCCCTGCTCACCGAACTCCGGACCCTCTACCGGCGGATGGAGCAGGCCACCGAGAAGTACAACGCGACCGACGAGAAGCTGGCGAAGCGGACGGCCGCCACCCGCAAGGCGAACGACGCGCTGACGAGGGCCCGGCGCACGCTCGGAACCGGACGTGCGGACGCCGGGCGGCTGGCCCGGGAGCAGTACCGGGGCCGGTCCGACTTCTCCGCGTACCTCAGGCTGCTGCTGGCGGACGAGCCCTCCGGCATGTTCGACCAGAGCCACGTGATCGCCCGGGCCGCGGCCGGGCGCGCGGCCACCGTGGACCGCCTGACGAAGGCCGAGAAGCGGGCCGGGGTCCTCGCGGCCGCCGCCCGCGAGGCGCTCGCCGAGCAGCGGGCGCTCGCGGCGGAGCAGCGACGGCAGCGCGACACCGTACGCACCGCGCTGGACGACGTCGAGGCACGCCTTGCGGGGCTCACGCCCGCCCAGCTCGGTGCGGTCTCCGCCCTGGAGGACGAGCAGGTGGACGCGGCGCAGCAGGACCTCGTCGCCTCCGGCGCCCTCAGCTCGACGCGTCCGCCGACCCGGCAGGGCGCCGAGGCCGTGGCGTACGCGATCGAGCAGATCGGCAAGGAGTACGAGTGGGGGGCCGAGGGGCCGGACACCTTCGACTGTTCCGGGCTCACCATGCGGGCCTGGGAGCGTGCCGGGCTGGCCGTCCCCCGGACCTCGCAGGAGCAGTGGGCCGAACTGCCGCGCGTCCCGGTCTCCTCGCTGCGGCCGGGCGACCTCGTCGTGTACTACCCGGAGGCCACGCACGTGGCCCTGTACATCGGCGACGGGCTGGTGGTGCAGGCGCCGAGGCCGGGCGCGGTGGTGAAGGTGTCCCCGCTGGCGTCGAACCCGCTGCTGGGCGCCGTACGCCCCGACCCGGAGGGCGTACCGCTGGACGTGTACACCCGGCCGGAGCTGCCGGAGGGGGCGTCGGAGGGCTCGGACACGGGGTACGACGCACCGGTCGAAGATCCGGAATAGGGCGGCCGTCGCCCGGGTGACGTTCCGTCACGCCTCCGTCCGGCGCGTCCGTCCCGTCCGGCGCGTCCGTCCCGTCCGGCCGGGTCTCCGCCCGGTACGGAGCCGCGTCACGCCTGCCGCGGTCCGGCCGCCCCTCGTCCCTCCCGGGTGAGGGTCCGCGCCCGCGAGGGCGGCCGGGAAAATCGCTGTCCGATCGCCTGAACACAGTGGTAGAGATTCCGGGTGACGACGACACTCGACTTCCCCGTTCTGCTGCGCCTGATCGCCGAACGGTCGACCGCCTTCCGGGCCGCGGTCGCCTCCGCGCCCAGCCTCGACGTACAGGTGCCGACCTGCCCCGAGTGGACGCTGTTCGATCTGGCGCGGCACATAGGTGAGGGGCGCCGCGACTGGGCCGCCACCGTCGCCGCGGGGCCCGCTCCGGCCAAGTCCGCGGCGGAGGGCGCCCCGGAAGCACCCCGGGAGCGCGAGGCCCTGCTGGCCTGGTTGACGGAGTCCACGGAGCAACTGCTGGACGCCTTGCGGAAGGCCGGCCCGGATCGCGGCTGTTGGGCCTGGTGGGAGACGTTGCAGTCGCCGCACACCTCCGGTGCCGTGGCCCGGCACCAGCTCCAGCAGATGGCGGTGCACACGCACGACGCCCAGATCACCCTGGGAGCCCCGCAGCCACTGCCCACCGAGACGGCACTCGACGGGGTCGACGAGTTCCTGTCCACCTGCGTGGCGACGGCGAGTGCCTGGCCGCACGAGCCCGCCGTCGTCGACTTCCACGCCTCTGAGGGCCGTTCCTGGCGCCTCTCGCTCTCCGCCGACGGCGCCAGGAGCGTCCGCCTCGCCAGGTCGGGCGACGGGGCGTCCGCCCTTGCCGATCCGGACGCGGCCGACCTCTCCGTCCGGGGTACGGCCGACGAGCTGGTCCTCATCCTGCACGACCGCATCCCGGTCGACTCCCTGAAGGTCGAAGGCGACCGACGTGTCTTCGACCGGCTGAGTGCCTGGGACCCGGACGAGTAGGACGTCGTCTCAGCCCCCGAAGTGGAGCACCGCGAGGCCGAGCGTGCCGGCGCTCAGCCACGACAGCGTGCCCCACAGGGCGATGTCGACGAGGAGCCCCTCGCGTGCGATCCGGGCGAAGAGCGCGGGCACGGTGAGGAGCACCACCCCGACGCCCCAGCTCGCGAGGGCCGCGAGCGGTGCCACGAACCCGGTCAGGGCCGCGAGCAGACCGAACGGCGCGAGCCCCGTCGCCAGCACCGCCGCAACCCACCACCACGCCTCACGACCACCGAACCTGCGCCCCAGCACCTCGCCCAGCCCCACGGCGGGGAGCACCACGAAGTAGGTGAGCAGGGCGCCAGGCGCGGCTCCGAGGAGCACGACGACGGCGAAGGAGAGGACCAGCGACTCCTCCACCGGACCGCGCAGCGCGTTCAGGGCGATCGGGACCGGCGCCTCCACGAAGAGCACGAGCAGGGACACCCGGGTCATCCGCCGGTAGTGCCGCTTCCACTCCACGGACGACAGTTCGGCCGACCTCACCCGCGGACCTTCGTCAGGGTGTACAGCAGCCAGGAGTCCGGGTCGCCGACGTAGTGGTAGAGGGTGACCCGGCTTTCGCTGCCGAGGATCTCCCACGGCTCCCAGCCGCACGCGGGGACGGTGACCTCGACCGTCTGCCCCCGGGGCCCCTCGCCGCGGTCGTAGCTCCAGGTGCCCCGGCCGGTGCACCGCTCCATCCCCTCGGTGTCCTCGGCGTCGTAGGCCGGGTCCCCGACGGCCGAGGCCACCGCGCCGCCGTCGCCCGACAGGGACAGGGTCCCGCCGTCCCCGTCGGTCCAGTCGCCCACCATCGAGGCATGGCTGACGACGGGCGGGGCGTACGGGTCGACGATGCCGAAGCCCAGGGCCATGAGCCCGAGGACCCCCATGCTCAGCACCGCCAGGGTGCCCCGGAGCAGGATGCGGCCGAAGAGCCCTCTGCGTGCGACGCGGGTGAAGAGGGCGGCCACGGAGAGCAGGGCCGTCGCCGCGCACCACATCCACACCGCCTCGAACGGCCCGAGGACGCCGGTCAGGACGGCGAGCGCTCCCGGCGGCACAAGTCCCGCCGCGAACACCACCGGAACCCACCACCAGGCCTCACGGCCGGTGAACCTGCGCCCCAGCGCCTCGCTCAGCCGCACGGCGGGGAGCACCAGGAGCAACGACACGACGGCTCCGACGAGGGCGCCCGGGATCACGAGGAAGAGCGGGAAGACCACCCCCAGGGCATTCGGGCCGACGCTCGGAGACTCCTGCGTCTGCCCGAGGAGCACGACGAGGATGGCGACGGTCACCGCCTCCAGGAACAGCACGAGCATCGAGATCCACACCATGCGGCCGAACGGCCGTTCTCTCCCCATGGAGAGCCCCCTCACGACAGGGCGGACGGCACGCCGTCCAGGGACGGCGAGCGGCACGCCGGAGCAGCGCGGCACACCCGGTGGGCGCCTGCGGCACCCTCATCCTGTCAGGGAATTTGAACGTGTTCAACATTGCGTGAGGCCCGGCCCGGATCACGCCCCGCCCACGCGAAAGGCACCGCCCACCGGCGAGTTGC
>NZ_JBHWZJ010000358.1:0-7183 GCF_042728415.1 Streptomyces sp. NPDC060198
GGCTTCACCGTCGGTCGCCGACGCTCCGCGTCGACTCCCTCCTCCGCCCTGCGGCGCACCGCACGGGCTTCGTTCCCCGATCCTCGGGTTCTGACGGTCCTCGCGACACCCGCGATCTGTGGGAGTCGCGAGAACCGTGGCCGTCGGACGCGATGATCTTGTGGGATTGCGCACCCGGGGGCGGCCGTCCCGGGCAGGAGGTGCTTAGAGGGCGTTTAGTCCCGTTGTTTCATCCCGGATTGCGCGGTTGTAGATGGTTCATGTGCCGCGCCATGTTGGGGTGGATTCGGCGGTGAGTCTGCGGGTCATGAGGTTGATCATCGCAAGGTGGATCATGGCTTCGGACCGGTGTGGGTGTGCCTCGTAGTCGCGGGCCAGACGGCGGTGGTTCATGAGCCATCCCAGGGTCCGCTCGACGGTCCAGCGGCGGGGCAAAACGGCAAAGCCCCTGGTGGTGAGGTCGCGGCGGACGATGTGCATGTCGATGCCGAGCGTGGCGGCGTGCTCGACGAGGTGCTGGCGGTAGCCGCCGTCGACCCAGGTTTTGCGGACGGTGGGATGCTCGGTGGCGATCCGTTCAATGAGGGTTCGGCCGGCGGTCGAGTCCTGCACGCTGGCCGCAGTGACCAGCACTCCGAGGAGGAGTCCGACGGTGTCGATGACGATGCTCCGCTTGCGGCCGACGATCTTCTTGCCCGCGTCGATGCCTTGCCCGGTGGCGGGGACGTTGGTGGAGGTCTTGATGCTCTGGGAGTCGATGACGCAGGCGGTCGGTTCGTCCTCCCGGCCTTCCTGCCTGCGGACTTGGCGCCGGAGGAGGCTGTTGAGCTGGTCGAATACACCTTCTTCCTGCCAGCGGGCGAAGTAGGCGTAGACGGTGTTCCAGTGCGGGTAGTCGTGCGGCAGATAGCGCCACGGGATACCGGTGCGGTTCACGTAGAGGACCGCGTCCAGGAGACTGCGCAGGTCGTGGTTCGGTGGCCTGCCGATGTCCAGGCCGCGGCCGCGGCGCTCGGACCGCCAGGCGGTCAGGGTCGGCTCGACCAGCTCCCATCGGGCATCGGAGAGGTCGCTTGGGTAGCGACGGCGCTCAGTCATGATTCTGGAGTACCGGTCGGCCGAGGACCCGGCCAGGCGCGTGCATCAGGCGCACGAAGCGAACGGTGCACGACGGCGCGTCCTGGGATGAAACAGGAGGGGTGCGGGCGAGACGGCGGCATCAGCACCCCACAAGCACCACCGCGACCTCGAGAAGCATCCATCTCATCAAAGCCGATTCACATAACACCTGAAACCGCATCGAAAGAGGTGTAAACACCCTCTTAGTGGGTGTTTTAGAACTGGGGTCCATGTCTCGCTTCGTGCCGTGATGATCACGGTGTGGGGCGGGATCGCTCTGATGACTGCATGACCTGCAGCCCAGGCGTGCAGACGGCGTCCTGAACGATGCGCCGGCCCCGATCGCGCAGGCAGGAACCGTGCAGGCCCGACACCTTCGGTTTGGTGAGGAGCTTGTCGAACGCCTGGGGCCGACCCGTTGTGCGGGATCCCTGTACGGACAAGAGGTTCTCCGGCGTTCGGGGCTACTCATGCCGAGTCGGGACGGATACTGGCGCGGTGACAGACTTACTGGGCACGGACGCCGATGACGGCGGCATCTGGGGTCGCTCTGCCGCGCGGGTTCAATCCGCCCGAGCCTTAGCCGAACAAGCCCTCGCTGGCAGGGACACACAAGCACTCGAAGAGTTGGTCGCGCTGTGGGAAGCCGTTCTGCGAGACCCCACCGTCCCGAATTCGATACTGCCGCTCTTGGAACTCGTGGACGTGGAGATCGGCGCATGTCTGGCTCTGGGCAGTACGGAGCCTCTGTCTAGGGGCATCAACCGCTTGGACGAAGCGATAGCGCGCTCTCCAGAAGCGTGCGCTCGGATCGATGTCCAGCGGGCACGGCTTACCGCCTACGGGGTCCGCGCCTCGTTGACCGAATCCACAGACCCTGCGCATTCGGCGGAAGACTGGTTGACCGTCTCGGGTATCGCGGGATTCCTCGCGGAATCGGCCAGGGACGGCAGCATCGAGCAAGGTGAGCAGTTCGAGACCATGGGCCGAGCCCTCCTCATGCACTATGAGCTGGCCCTTCTTCCGGGGTCCCTGGGTGAGGCAGTCATATCGCTTCGCCGGGCCGTGTCCGTCCTCACAGGTCCTCGACGGAAGGCCGCCGAGTCCTGCTACTTGCTGGGACGTGCCCTGCGCCTGCGGGGTGAGCGAGATCGCTCATCGGACGATCTCAATGAGGCGGTCGCCCTCCTGGGCAGGGCTGTAGCGGAGGCGGATTTCGACGAGCCCTCCGTGGTGCCGTTCCTGTCGAATCTCGGTTTCGCCCATGTCGCCCGGTACCGCCTCGTCGGCGATCTCGACTCGCTGAACGACGCGATGTCGGCTCTGGCGCGTGCCTTGGCCGCCTCCACCGACCCTGTGGAGTCCGAGCACCGACTCCAGAACCTCGTCAACTTCGTGGGCGAGCGGATACGTGTAGGTGGCTATGCGCATGCGCTGCTCGGCCACATTGCGCTTGTGGAATCGCGCCTCACGCCCTACCGGCTATCCCGTCTCGCCGGCTGGATGCTCCTCGACCTGGGGCTCACGGCCTACAGTCGAGCGGTTTTACAAGGGTCGGTGTATGACTATCTCCTGGCTGTGGTGATCTTTCGTCGCTGCGCTCTCTTGGTCCCTGCCGACATGACCACGTTCGACGGTCTCCTGATGCCCTCGGGGGAGCCCGCGAGCTGCGCCGAGATTTCGCGCTTCGCTTGGACGCTTGATGGTTTCAAAACGTTCTTCTCCACGACGGGCCCGAGTGACTCGTACGCCGCTGTTCTCACGGGTGCGGCTGAGGGCATCGGGGAGCACCTGCTGTCCGGCGGGGTCGACACGCACGCCATGATGACGGGACACATGGCCGCCGACTACGAACTGGCCCTGTTTGTACACCTCGACAATCTTGGTGTGACCTATGCCTGAGGAATACAGCGGGGTCGGTCTCGACGCTGACTCGTACCTCAACTACCTGTTCGACAAGTCGTCAGAACCTCCTTTTCCTCCACGAGGCATCCCTGCGCTTTCGCCCTTCGAAGAAGACCGCGAGCGCCAGTCGCTGATCTACTTCGTCCTCCGGTCAGTGGCGAGCCTCGGATCAGCTGCAGACGAGGCGGCCGTGCAGGAGTACCGCAAGTGGCGGCAACCTGCTTTTGATCGCGCATTACGCCTGTACTGGTGGACCCAGCAGGGGCATCCCTTGCCGCTGCCCACCTGGGCGGAAGAAACAGTCGTGCATGTCCGCGATCACCTTCGTCCTGCCTTCCCCCAGGTCGACGACATCGAGGTAGTTGTCACCTTCGATCCTCGCCTGTATGTCCGCGCGCACCATTCGACACGCCAGGTCAGGTTGTCCCTGGTAACTCGACAGCTGTGGCACACCATCGACCTGTTCCTCTGGAATGCCGTAAGCGTGCGGCAGGAGCTGATAGGCACGACTGGCAGCAACGCCGCACTGCCGAACCCGTCCTACGACAGCCTCCTTCCGTTCCTTCTGCCGCTCTACCGCAACGTCCGATGGGACCAGATCCCCATGATGCGTGTACGTTCAGAGCTGGCCGGAGGAGGAGCCGTCAACGCAGCACGGATCCAGATGACCTTCATGATCGCCCACGAGTTCGCGCACCTCCTCCTGCATCAAGAGGGCAGATCAGGTCCGGAGCTGGAGGCCGAAGCCGATCGCTTCGCCTACGACGTACTCTTCAGGAGCCCCATCGAGAATGTCACCGTCGGTGACATCTGGATGGCGATCCGCTGGCTGTTCGAAATCCTCGCCGTGGAAAAGCTGCTGGCATGGCGCCTGGCCGGCGAAGAAGGGACCTTCGCGGTCACCGGACCCTCACGACAGACCCTGATCCACCCCTTCGTCCGATCGGCCGGCCCCTCGAGCACCGACATCGTTCTGGGAGGCGCCGGCCTTTACGTCATTCAGTCCATACGCCGTCAGCTGGCGGCTTCGAGTGTGAAGGCCGTCCGGGAGAGCGCCGCCCGCTGGGAAAGCACCCTGACATCCGAGGAAGCCGACCGCCCGACTTCGCACGCCTTACCCATGTTCCCCCGACCCGTCCCGGAGGCATGAATGACCGTCATCGAGCTCGACGTGGAGATCGACCCGCACGACTCCGGTCTCCCCGGGTCGGCGCTGATCGACGTCGAAGAGCGCAAGTTCACCGACCACGGGATCAACGTCAAGGTGCTGGCCGTCGAGGAAGGACACGGCTTCGGCGTCTCGGAAATCGTCACCATCGCCCTCTCGATCGCCGGTGGTGTGGCTTCCGATGTCATCGCGAGCTCGCTCAAGTCGGCCACCCGCGGGGTGATCCGCCGGGTCCGCTCGCGACGGTCACGCAGCGACGGAAGCATCGAGGGAATCGCCGAGCTCATTGACCGAGAGCGTCGGGAAGTCCAGCAGACCGACTCGGAACGCGACCCGGGCTAGGCCATGGCTTAGGAAGCGCGGGCGGCCAGCCATCTGGTGAGGTCGCCCGCGATGCGATCCCTGTTGGTGCCGATGGTGACGTCGTGCTCGCGGTGGTGGTGTCACGGCGGACGATCTCGTATCCGCCCTCGTCTAGGACGGCGACAGAGGCGAACCAGGCGGGGTCGTCCTCGTCGGGCTGGACGGTGACGAAGATATTGTCACTGTCGTTCAGGTCGCCGATCAGCATGAACAGGCTGTCCTCAGAGGGGTCGTCGACGTGGTCGCCGTTCTCGCTGTCGGCGCCGTAGTACCTCGCGGCCACTGCTTCTCCCCTGCCCTGAGCTGCTGAATGCCGGTAGTCAGCATGGCACGGCCGGGCCGGCGGCCGGTGGTTCACAGCCACTGATGGATCGCCGCGATCTGGACAGTGGCCTCGAAGCGGACGGCGAGCTTGTCGTAACGAGTTGCCACCGACCGGTGCTGCTTGAGCCGGCTGATTCCGCACTCGACTGCGTGCCGGGCCTTGTAGTCCTGCCGGTCGAAGGCCGGCGGACGGCCCCCATCGCGGCCTCGGCGTTTGCGGTTGCGGATCTGGCCGGCGGGCTCGGGGATCGTGCACCGGATCCCGCGTCTGCGCAGGTAGGCGCGGTTGGCGCGGGAGGAGTAGGCCTTATCACCTCGCACTCGCAGGGGTCTGCGTCTGGGGCGTCCGCGGGCCGGCCTGGGCACCCGGATCGCTTGGAGGACCGGCTCGAACTGCGGGCTGTCACCCCGCTGACCTGCCGTGACCAACAGCGCCAACGGCTTCTGTCCCTGCTCGCACGCCAAGTGGATCTTCGTGGTGAACCCGCCCCGGGACCTTCCGAGCCCGTGGTCGTCCGGCTCTTGGCGGACCTCGCCGGGCGGTTCCTTCTGCCCGGCGCCGTTCCGGCGGGCACCGGCCGCGTGCTGGTGGGCCCGGCAGATCGTGGAGTCGACGTTGATCTCCCAGGTGATCAGCCCGGACAAGTCGGCCCGAGCCTGCAACAGCGTCAGCAGCCGGGCCCATACGCCCTGCCGCTGCCACCTGCGGAGGAGTCCGTAAACGGTCTGCCAGGGCCCGTACTCACGCGGCAGGTCACGCCACGAGACGCCGGTCCGTACCCGCCATCGCACCCCGTCCACCAGCATCCGCCGACTGGCAGACCTGCGGCTCACACCAGCCGCAGGCAGCAACGAGTCCAGCACCGACCACTGCTCATCAGAAAGATCCCCACGCCCCACACCGTGATCATCACGGCATGAGGCATGGACCGGAACCCCGACCTAAAACACGCCCTAGGTACGTCCCACCCCGTGGCCGCCGCCGAGAGTGATCAGCACGGTCGCCGCACGCATACGGTCGCCGCACGTACAACCGAGCGGATCAGGACTGCCAGATCATCAGCGCGGGGGTACTCCCGCCACACGGGGGTACCCGCGTCCCGAAGCGCGCCGGGAACGGCGCGGTCAGGGCACCCGCCCTCGACAGTGGGAGAGGGAATGAGGCTTCAGGACTTCGCGCAGAACGCCGCGTCCCTGTGTACCGCCGAGATCGTGGGTGGCCGGTACCGCCTGGACGGGCTCCTCGGCTCGGGCGGCGCGGCGCACGTGCACCGCGGATTCGACCTGCGGCTGCGCCGACCGGTGGCGGTCAAGGTCTTCCGGCAGGACGCGGGCGTCGACTTCGAGGAGAGCCTGCACAACGAGGCCGTCATGCTGGCCCGACTGGACCACCCCGGCCTCGTCACCGCCTACGACACCGGACAGCACGACGGACGCCCTTTCCTGGTCATGCGGTTGGTCGAGGGCGACAACCTGCTCAAGCGCATCGCCGAAGGGCCGCTGCTCCCCGCCGCGACCGCCGCCCTCGGCGCGGGCGTTGCCCAGGCGCTGGACCACGCGCACGAGACGGGCATCGTCCACCGCGACGTCAAGCCGTCCAACATCGTCCTGGACGCTGCCCGCCGCCCGCACCTCATCGACTTCGGCATCTCACGGATGCTGGACGACCCCTCCCGCACCACCGCCGGCACCCTCGTCGGCACCGCCGCCTACCTCGCCCCGGAGCAGGTCCTCGGCCGCCCCGTCGGCCGGGCCGCCGACGTGTACGCGCTCGGCCTTGTACTCCTGGAGTGCCTCACCGGCAGGCTGGAGTACGACGGTATCCCCGTGGAGGCCGCGATCGCGCGGCTGCACCGGGCACCCGTGCTGCCTCCCGGCCTGCCCGACCGACTGGCCTCGCTGATACGGGACATGACCAGCCTGGACGAGCAGGACCGGCCCACGGCCGGTGGGTGTGCCCGCGTCCTGACCGCGCTTGCCGACGAGGACCGCACGGCTCTCGTACCGACGGCGAACACCACGAACACCACGAGCCTCGTCGCGGCCGGGCAGAGCGCGCCGCGCACGGCGGGGCACACGCACCGGAGCCCTGCGCCGGCCAAGGCGCGGCCCACGCGCCGGGCGCTGCCCGCGCGGGGGCGGCTCCTGTTCGCCGGGGCGTCCGTCGCGCTGGCCGCCGTCACGGTGACCGCCTTCGCCGTCACCGACGCCTCGACCTCGCCCGGCGAGGGTCACGGCGCCTCCACCGCGTCCCGCACCCCCGGGGGCAAGCGGGACGCCGATCCTTCTGCGGGCAAGCCGGAC
>NZ_JBHWZJ010000359.1:0-7145 GCF_042728415.1 Streptomyces sp. NPDC060198
GGCGGAGGGTCCGTTCACCGTGGGCGGCCTCACCGCCACCGGTGAGGTCACCCTCCACAACGGGCCGGTGCTGCGCGACGCGCTGGAGGCGAACGGCACTCCCGCGCCCGCGCGGCTCCCGGACGCCGAGCTGCTGCTGCGCTGCTGGGCTTCGCTCGGCGCGCAGGGGGTGGCGCTCGCCGAGGGCATGTTCGTGCTGGCGGTGCTCGACGGCGCGGACCTGGTGCTGATACGCGACCACGTGGGCGCCCGCACCGTCTTCTACGCGCGGGCGGACGGCGCGTGGGCCGCCTCCTCCTCACTGCGGGCGCTGCGCCGGTGGCCGGCGCTGGGCACGTCCCTCGATCTGGCGGCGGTCCGCTCCTTCCTGACGTTCGCCTACCTTCCCGGCGACGAGACGCTGCTGGCGGGCGTACGGGAGGTGCTGCCTGGCCGGATACTGCGGCTGTCGCCGGACGGCTCGGTGACGGAGACCGTCCACTGGGAGCCGGTGGAACGGTTCGGCGGGACGCCCCCCGACGACCCGCACGACCATGTACTCGCGCTGCGCGCCCTGTTGGAGGACGCGGTGTCCTGCCGGCTGCCCGAGGCCGAACCGGTGGCGGTGCTGCTGTCCGGAGGTATCGACAGTTCGCTGGTCACGGCTCTCGCCTCGAAGCTGCACAGCCGCCCGGTCCGCACCTACTCCATCAGTTTCGGCGGTGAACTCCCGAACGAGCTGGGCTACTCGGGCCTCGTCGCCGCGCACTGCGGGACCCGCCACCGGGTGCTGAACGTGTCCGGCGCGACGGTCGCGGCGCGGCTCGCGGAGGCGGCGGCGCTGCTGGACAGCCCGGTGGGCGACCCGCTGACCGTGCCCAATCTGCTGCTGGCGGAGGCGGTGGCCGACGAGGGGGCGTCGGTGGTGCTCAACGGCGAGGGCGGCGACCCCGTCTTCGGCGGGCCGAAGAACCTCCCCATGCTGGTGCAGGAGATGCACCGGGAACCCGGGGCGCCGTGGGACGAGGACCGCGCGACCGCCTATCTGCGCTCGTACCGCAAGTGCTGGGCGGACCTTCCCGTACTGCTGACCCCGCAGGCATGGGACGCGCTGGCCGACGCGCCCCGCCCGCAGCGCTTCGTCGAGCCGTACCTGATGCCCGGCCCGGGCAGCCCGTACCGCATGGAGAGCCTGCTCAACCAGCTGCTCCACTGCAACCTTCGGACCAAGGGCGCCCACCACATCCTCACCAAGGTCGAGCGGCTGACCTCGTCCCAGGGCATCGAGGGACGCGCTCCGCTGTTCGACCGACGGGTCGTCGACCACGCCTTCGCCACTCCCCCGGTGTACAAGCTCCGGGGCGTGGTGGAGAAGTGGATCCTCAAGGAGGCGGTGCGCGATCTTCTGCCCGGCACCGTGGTGGACCGTCCCAAGAGCGGGATGCGGGTGCCGGTGCAGCAGTGGCTGACCGGACCGCTGCGAGACCTCGGCAACGATCTGCTGCTGGGGCGTGAGACGCGGGAACGCGGTCTGTTCCGCCAGGACACCATCGCCACCTGGCTGAAGGGCGAGGGCACTCTGCTGCCGCGCCAGGGCGGCAAGCTCTGGCTCGTCCTCACGCTGGAGCTCTGGCTCCGCTCGTACGACCTCTGACGGACGGATGCCCGGACTCCGGGCATCCGTACGGAACCCACGAACTGCCGGAGGAACCACCGATGAAGACCACCCTCACCGACCCCCGGACCGGCCTCGCGCGCGGCACCGCGCCCGTCTCGCGGGAGCCGGAGGTGGCCGGGGCGGTGTCGGCCGCCCGGGCGGCGCTGCCCGGCTGGAGCGCCCTCACCCCCCGGGAGCGGGCCGAACGCCTGGGAAGGCTGGCCGCGTCGGTCGAGGCGCACGCGGCGGAGTACTCCGCGGGCGAGCGCGCCGGGACCGGCAAGCCCGAGTCGGAGACCGGGGGCGAGATCGCCCAGGTGGCCGACCTCTTCCGGTTCTACGCGACGGCGGCACGGACCCGGACCGTACCCGCCTCGGGCGCGCTGGTCGCCGGCCACGAGAGCTGGGTGCGCTGGGAGCCGATCGGCGTGGTCGGTGTGGTGGTGCCCTGGAACTACCCGCTGATGATGGCGGCCTGGCGTTGCGCGCCCGCTCTGGCCGCCGGGAACACCGTCGTGGTCAAGCCCGCCGAGACCACTCCGGACTCCCTGCTGCTGCTCGCCTCGCACGCGGCGCTCGAACTCGGCGAGGGGGTGCTTCAGGTACTGCCGGGCGACCGGACGACGGGGCGCCTGCTGGTGGAGTCAGGGATCGACATGGCCGCGTTCACCGGCAGCCCGGAGGCGGGCCGGGACGTCGCCGCCCGGGCGGGCACCCGCCGGGTCAGCCTCGAACTGGGCGGCAACGCCCCGGCGATCGTCCTGCCCGACGCCCCGCCGGAGACCTGCGCGGAGCTCGCCCGGGCGGCGACGTACAACGCGGGTCAGAGCTGCGCGGCGCCCGCGCGGGTGATCACCCTGGCGGAGAACTACGAGAGCGTGGTGGCGCTGCTCGGCGCGGCGATGACGGAGCGGGTCGCGGGGCGCGACTTCGGGCCGCTCAACAACACGGACCAGGCGACCCGTTACGACCGGATCGTCGCCGCGTCGCAGGCGGGACGCGAGGTGACCGGCACCGTCGGGGCGGCGGCGGGCGAGGAGAAGGGCTACTGGCGCCCGGCACGAGTGCTGGCCGATCTGCCGCCGGCCGACCCCGCGATCACCGAGGAGGTCTTCGGCCCCCTGCTCACCGTCGAGCGGACGGACACGGTCGAGGAGGCGCTGGCGCTGGCCAACAGCGTGCCCCAGGCGCTGGCGTCCAGCGTGTGGACGAGCGACCTGGCGCGGGGGATCGATCTGGCGTCCCGGCTCGACGCGGGCGAGGCGTGGGTCAACTGCCATCTGGTGCAGACGGCCGAACTCCCGCACGGCGGAAGGGGGTCCTCGGGTCACGGCACGGATCTGAGCGTGCTCGCCCTGGACGAGTACCAGAGGCCGAAGACGGTCACGGTGCGGGTCGGACGGCCGTAGCCGCCGTGCGGGACCCGCGCGGCGGTGTCCGGCGGACGCGGCTTCTGCCGACCGGGGGCGCCCACGTACCGTGTGATCACTCATCCGTGCGACGAAGGCGGCCCCGCAAATGCCCCTGTTCGACCTGCCCCTCGAAGAACTCCGCACCTACCGCTCCACGTCGGCGGAGCCCGCCGACTTCGACGCGTTCTGGTCGAAGACCCTCGAAGAGACCCGGAGCCACCCGCTCGACGCCCGCTTCGAACTCCGCGCGGACACCGGCCTGAGGACCGTCGAGGTGTACGACGCGACCTTCGCGGGATTCGGCGGCCACCCGGTCAAGGGCTGGCTGGTGCTTCCGGCGGGGGCCACCGAACCGCTGCCGGTGGTGGTGCAGTTCATCGGGTACGGCGGCGGGCGAGGGCTCGCGCACACCCATCTGCTCTGGGCGTCCGCCGGTTTCGCGAACTTCGTCATGGACACCCGGGGCCAGGGCAGCGGCTGGGCCGGCGGCGACACCGCCGACCCGGTGGGCAGCGGGCCCGCGTTCCCCGGGGTCATGACCCGGGGCATCGAGGACCCGCACGACTACTACTACCGACGGCTGTACACCGACGCGGTCCGGGCGGTGGAGGCCGCCAGGTCCCACCCGCTGGTCGACGCGTCGCGCACGGCGGTCGCCGGCATCAGCCAGGGCGGCGGCATCACACTCGCGGTCGCCGGCCTGGTACCGGACCTGGTGGCCGTGGCGCCGGACGTGCCGTTCCTGTGCGACTTCCCGCGCGCCCTCACGGTGACCGACCGCAACCCGTACCGCGAGCTGGGCAACTACCTCAAGACGCACCGGGGCCGCACCGAGCGGCTCAAGGCCACGCTCGCCTACTTCGACGGGGTGCACTTCGCCGCGCGGGCCACGGCTCCGGCGCTGTTCTCGACGGCGTTGGAAGACCTCACCTGCCCGCCGTCCACGGTGTTCGCGGCGTTCAACGCGTACGCCCACACCGACAAGTCGATAGAGGTGTACGACTTCAACGATCACGAGGGCGGCGGCCCTTACCAGGAGGCGGCGCAGCTCGCCTGGCTTCCCGGGAAGCTGACGGCCTCGGCCTGACGGTGCCGCCGGCCCGCCGTGGGACGGGCCGGCAGGGCTGTTCCGGCCGGCGACCGGGCGTCAGAAGGAGACGGGGTCGCGGACGAGCGGGCAGGTCATGCAGTGACCGCCGCCGCGTCCGCGCCCCAGCTCGGCACCGACGATGGTGACGACTTCCACGCCGGCCTTGCGCAGCAGGGTGTTCGTCTGGGTGTTGCGGTCGTAGGTGAAGACGACACCGGGCTCCAGCGCCACCGCGTTGTTGCCGCTGTCCCACTGCTGGCGTTCGGAGGCGTACACGTCGCCGCCCGTCTCGATGACCCGCAGTGCGGGCAGACCGAGCCCCTCGGCCACGACGTCGACGAAAGGGGTGGAGCCCTCGTCCGTGATCTCGACGCCCGGGGCTTTGTCTCCGGGGCGGAGGGAGAAGGTGTGGACCGCGTCCATGATCCTCGGATAGAGCGTCACGATGTCGCGGTCGGCGAAGGTGAAGACGGTGTCCAGGTGCATGGCGGAACGCAGTTTGGGCATGCCCGCGACGATGACGCGCTCGGCGGCGCCCTCGCGGAAGAGGGCGGCGGCGACCTGGGTGATGGCCTGGCGCGAGGTCCGCTCGCTCATCCCCATCAGGACGACGCCGTTGCCGACCGGCATGATGTCGCCGCCCTCGAAGGTGGCCTGGCCCCAGTCCTGCTCCGGGTCGCCCCACCACACCTTCGCGCCCCGGTAGTCCGGGTGGAAGGCGTAGATCGCGGCCATCAGGAGCGTCTCTCCGTGGCGGGCGGGCCAGTACAGGGGGTTGAGGGTGACCCCTCCGTAGAGCCAGCAGGTGGTGTCCCGTGTGTAGAGGGTGTTCGGCAGCGGTGGCATGAGGTATTCGCGCGCGGCCGTCGATTCGCGGGCCAGCGCCAGGTAGCCGGAGCGGAACTCGTCGGGGAGGTCCGTGGTGGCGAGCCCGCCGATCAGGTATTCGGCGAGCCTGCGGGGTTCGAGCGACTCCAGGAAGCCGCGGGTGTTGTCGATGAGTCCGAGGCCGACCTCGTTGGCGGTGATCTTGCGGTCCAGCAGCCAGTCCCGGGCGGCCGGGATCGCCATGGTCTCGGCGAGCAACTCGTGCAGTTCGACGACCTCGACGTCCGCCTGCCGCATCTTGTTGACGAAGTCGGCGTGGTCGCGCTGGGCGTTCTCCACCCACATCACGTCGTCGAAGAGCAGGTCGTCCGCGTTGGTGGGGGTGAGCCGCCGGTGGGCCATCCCCGGGGCGCAGACCAGGACCTTGCGCAGCTTGCCGACCTCGGAGTGGACGCCGAGCGCGGGCCGCTGGGCGGTCGTGTCAGTCATGGGAAGCCTTTCGCGGTTCACCGGCGGTGCGGCCGGGGTGGGACGGGTCAGAGTTCGATCCAGCCGGCCGCCAGGGCGATCACTCCCATGACGGCTCCCGCGATCGAGACGGCACAGATGACCGCTTCGGCCGGTGAGAAGAGCCCGCGGTTCTGCTCCCGACGGGCCTTGATGAAGAGGAAGGTCGCCGGGGCGTAGATGATGAAGGAGACGAGGACGAACTTCAGCCCCGCCGCGTAGAGCAGGAAGGCCGTGTAGAGGGTCGCGAGGGCGGCGACGACCAGCTCGCCCCTGGTGGCCCCGCCGACGGCGCCTTCGCGCTCGGGCCTCAGCGCGATCTTGACCGCGAAGGCGGCGGCCAGCAGGAACGGGATCAGGGTGAGCGCGCTGGTCAGGTCGAGCGCGAAGTTGAAGGCGTCGTCCGAGAAGGCGGTGACGACGAGGACCAGCTGGCTCAGGGCCGTGGTCATGAGCAGGGCGGGGACCGGCACGTCGGCGGCGGTGGACCGGCCCAGGAAGCGGGGCATGTCGTCGTCCTTGGCGGCCACGAAGAGCACTTCGGCTGCCATCAGCGTCCACGCCAGGTAGGCGCCGAGGACGGAGATGATGAGCCCCACGCTGACGAAGACCGTGCCCCAGGTACCGACCGCCGCTTCCAGGACCCCGGCCATGGACGGCTGGCGGAGTTCGGCGATCTCGGCCATCGGCAGGATGCCGTACGAGACGATGGTGACGGAGGCGAAGACGGCGAAGACGCTGAGGAAGCCGAGGACGGTGGCCCGGCCGACGTCCTCGCGCCGCTTGGCGTGGCGGGAGTACACGCTGGCCCCTTCGACCCCGAGGAAGACGAAGACGGTGGCCAGCATGGTGCCGCGCACCTGGTTGAAGAGCGAGCCCGCGTAGTCCGCCCCGCCGAAGTTGTCGGCGAAGACGGACGCGTCGAGGTAGAAGAGGGCGAGGATCACGAACACGAGGATCGGGACGACCTTCGCCACCGTCACGATGCGGTTGATCGCCGCCGCTTCCTTCACTCCGCGCCGGATGAGGAAGAAGAACGCCCACAGCCCCACCGACGAGAGCACGATGGAGAGCGCCGTGTCGCCGTCGCCGAGGGCCGGCGCGATGGCCCCGACGGTGGACATGATGAGGACCCAGTAGGTCACGTTGCCGACGCAGGCGCTCGCCCAGTAGCCGAAGGCCGAGAAGAAGCCGAGGTACTCGCCGAACCCGGCCTTGGCGTAGGCGTACACACCGGCGTCGAGGTCGGGTCTGCGGACCGCGAGTTTCTGGAAGACGAAGGCGAGCATCAGCATGCCGATGCCGGCGACGGCCCAGGAGATCAGCGCTCCGGCTACCCCGGTCTCCGCGGCGAAGCGCCGGGGCAGCGAGAAGACGCCCGCGCCGACCATGGAGCCGACGACCATCGTCGTCAGGGTGAGCAGAGTCAGCTTGGCGGCGGGAGAGGGCGCGTCAGCGGAGGGCCGGGTACCGGCCTCGGCGTTGGTCATGTTTCCCCTCCGCGAGGTGCCTTGACCGGGCCGCGCGGGGGCGATGCGCTCCGGTCGATATGACACACGTTCATTGCGACCGGAATCTAACGCCCTCTGTCCGTTTTGTCATATTGCACACACTTCAGGCCGACGAGAGAAGTGCGGGTACGGAAAAGGGGTGGTACCCGGCCTCACGGGGC
>NZ_JBHWZJ010000360.1:0-7116 GCF_042728415.1 Streptomyces sp. NPDC060198
CCCCGGGGCCGCCGGGGCGCCGGGCCGCCGGAGGCCGGAGGCCGGGGGCCGGAGGCCGGGGGCCAGGGGCCGGAGTCCCGAGGTGGCCGGCCGGGGCACCGGGGGCGAGGGCCGGGGTGGCCCCGCGACGCCGGGCCCGTGTGCCGTGTGCCGGAGGGCGCACCGCGCCGGGGCCCCCGGCGGCGACCGGAAGGGCGCACGGCTGACCGGCCCGCGTGCGCACGACATGACTGAGGGGCGAGCCGCGTCGTGCGCGTCCCGCCCCTCGGCCGTACGCCGTGCGCTGTCACGTCGTACCTGCCCCGCCCGGCTTACCGGGAGGGGGGAAGTCTCACTGGCCCTGTTCGTCGCGGCGGCGCTGCCACCGTTGCTCGATGCGGTTCATCACCGACCGGCGCTGTCTGGGCCTCTGCCCGGCCGCCGGGGTGCCGCGTTGCGGCTGTTCTCCGGGCTTGGGCGCCCTGCGCCAGCCGGTGACCGCGAGTACGGCACAGCCGAGCATGACGAGGAACCCGACCACACTGATCCAGATCTGCTGGGCGACCATTCCGGCCATGAGGAGCGCGATACCCACCAGAAAACCAGCGACCGCCTGGTATACCCGTCGCCGGGTGTACGTACGCAGCCCGCTTCCCTCAAGCGCTGTCGCGAACTTGGGATCTTCGGCGTACAGCGCTCGCTCCATCTGCTCGAGCATGCGCTGCTCGTGCTCCGAGAGCGGCACGGAGTCCTCCTCGTCGTCGGCCGCGGGGGCGACCGGTAAGCGGCCCTTCCAGGATAGGCAGGGATTCGCCCCCGGGAAACCCGCCCACCAGCCAGCAGCCAGTCCGTACCGCCATGTCGGTTCGGCCCTTGAGGCGTTGATTCCCCGACGGCCGATCCGTCATGCCGGATCCTGTCACCCGATCATACGGGGCCCGGGGCCGGATCGGGGGCCCGGAGCGAGAGGGGATGCGCCGGGCCGGTCACCCCCTGCGGCGCTGATCAGCCGCTCCCCCGTCACCCCGTGTTCCCCGGCGGGCCGCCGTCAGGCCCGGCGCTCTCCCAGGACGTGCAGCTGGGTGGCGACGGAATGGAAGGCGGGCAGCTCGGCGGCGGCGGCCTCCAGCTTCAGCAGGGCCTCCATCGCACCCGGTTCGGTGTCCACCAGCACACCGGGAACGAGATCGGCGAAGACCCGCACCCCGTGGACCGAGGTCACGTCGAGACCCGCGTCGCGGACCAGGCCGGAGAGCTGGTCGGCGGTGAACCTGCGGGGCACCGGATCGCCGTCCCCCCAGCGGCCGGCCGGGTCGGTGAGAGCCCGGCGGGCCTCCACGAAGTGACCGGCGAGGGCGCGCGCCAGCACGGCACCGCCCGAGCCCGCGGTGAGCAGGCTGAGCGCGCCGGACGGGCGGAGCGCCTCGACCGCGTTCCGCACGCCTTCGGCCGGCTCGTCCACGTACTCCAGGACGCCGTGGCAGAGCACCGCGTCGAAAGCGCCACGCTCCACCACGTCGAAGAGTCCGAGGATGTCGCCCTGGACACCGCGGACCCGGTCGGCGACGCCCGCCTCGTCGGCCCGGCGCTCCAGCGCGAAGAGGGCGTCGGGGCTGGGGTCGACGACGGTGACACGGTGGCCCAGCCGGGCGGCGGGCACGGCGAAGTTGCCGGTGCCGCCTCCGGTGTCCAGAACCTCCAGGCTGTCGCTGCCGGTCGCCTTCGCCTGGCGGTCGAGGGCGCCCTTGAGGACCTCCCAGACCACGGCGGTACGGAGGGAGGCGCGGGGGCGCGGCTGGTCCGACACGGCAGATGACTCCTCGGCACGGTGCCGCAGCGGGGCGGCGGAGCGTGAACAGTGCAGGTGGTGCGGGTGCGCTCCTACCCTATTGCCTCCCGTTCCCCACCTCCGTCGCCCGCGCCCCGTCCGCCGGGGACGCCGTCACCCCGCGCCGGGGCGTCCCCTCCTCGGCTGGGGGAGGGCGGGGTGGAGACTGAGCAGCCGCTCGACCAGCCGCAGGAACATCGCCACGTCGCGCAGCAGGTCGTCGGCGTCGCGCCGGCTCGCCGCGCCGGGAAGGCCCGCCTCGGCGCGGGCCCGTCGCTCGGCCCCGGCTGCGAAGAGGGCACTCCATTCGGTGAGCTCCGGCGCCGTCTCCGGGAGCACCTCCCACGCGCTGCGGATGCGTTCACGCCGGCGTTTGGTGGTCTCGGGGCGGCCACGGGCGGCGAGCACGGCGGCGGCCGCGCGCAGGGCGGCGAGGTGAGCGGTGGCGTAGCGCTCGTTGGGGGCGTCGAGAACGGCGGCCTCGGTCAGGCCGGCGTGGGCCTTGGCGAGGAGATCGAGGGCGGCAGGCGGGGCTCCGGCCCGGCGCGGGACGGGGTGCACGTCGTCGGGCGGTCCGGTCGGTGAGGGGGCAGGGCTGCCTGCGCGGCGCCGCGGGGCGGCAGCTGCGGACGAGCTGGCCATGACGATCCTCCTGTCGTCAGTGACGGCTCGATGGCCGTATGTGTCCATGGTGGCGGGTACCACTGACAATCCGGTTCAAGCCCCCTTCGACCTGGAGTTTTCCCTCGGTCCGCCCGGGCGGACCGGAGGAACGCGGTGACGCGGCCGCCCGCAGGGGTGTGCGCGGGAGCGGGGACGCCCCTTCTCGGTCAGCTCGGACTGCATGTACCCGCTGCACCGGGGGCTGTCCTTCCAGACGCTTCGGTTCGGTACCTGTCGCGCCCCGGCGCGCGGCGTCGAACCGGCCATCAGGTTCCTGCTCGCCCCCTCGCCAGGGCGACCGGGACCGGAGACAGCCGGGTCACCGGGCCTCCCCCTCCCCCCTGGCCGGTGGAGCCGACCGGTACATCGCCAAGGCGAAGCCGAGATCGTCGGACCGGGCCCCGGGGAAGACACTCCCGCAGAGCTCGCGGAACTGCTCGCGCGCGAGGTGACGGTCGCTGAGCAGGTGTGCCGGCCAAGGACGGCTGTGCCGGAAGCGCAGCTGGAACCACGCGTCGCGAAGGAGCACTCAGGTCCAGGCCGAGGACTTCCTCGAAGCCGTCCGCCAGGGCCTCGACCGCGTGTTCCGAGCCGCAGCCGGCGCCCAGAGCGCGCTCCACCTCAGCCCGAGGCCGAGCAGCCAGGCGGTGTTCCGTCCCGGGAGAAGACTCACGAAGCGGTCGTGGACGAGGGCGAACCGGTCGAAGGACCGAGGATCAGCTGTCCGCGTCATACCCGTCCCTCCCACGGCACGGCCCCCCGAGCGCCGACGCTTGTCCGAGCTCTCGTCGGACCGAACGGAAAACTCGCCACGGTTGCGGCCGGATCACGTGCACACTCACCCCGCCACACGCGCCCCGACACCTGCGCCTTTTGCTTCGGGCACGAGTTCGGGTAGCTTTTTGCACTGACCAGTCAGTTCAAAACCTGGATCGAAGCGGATCCCGGTACGGAGCAGGGGAAGCGATGACGGACGAAGAACCCGCGGGCGCACCGCACGGGGCGGCCGTGGAGGTACGCGGCCTGGGGCTGCGGGGGCCACGCGGGTGGGCGTTCCGGGACGTGGAGTTCGACGCCCCGGCCGGCACGCTCACCGCCTTGGCGGGTCCCTCGGGCTCCGGCCGTACCGCGCTGCTGCTGGCCCTCACCGGCCGGATGCGGACGACCGAGGGCCGGGCGAGCACGGGCGGCCACCCGCTCCCGGGACGGCTCGCCGCGGTCCGCCGCATCACCGCGCTCGGGCCGGTACCCGGCGTCAGCGAACTCGACCCGGCCCTGACCGTCGCCGAACACCTGCGGGAGCGCGCCCTGCTCCGGGGCCGTTGCACCGGCCCCGTCCGGGCACTGCTCCGGCCGCGCCGGGAGCGCGCGGCCGCGTGCGAGCGGATCGCCGACGCGGTGGAGGCCGCCGGCCTCGACCTCACCGCGCTGCCGAAAGCCGGGCGGACCCAGGTCCGGGACCTGGAGCGTCTGGACGCGCTGCGGCTCTCCGTCGCACTCGCCCTGCTGGACGAACCCCGGCTGCTCGCGGTCGACGACACCGGCCTCGGGCTCGACACCGCGGGCCGGGCGGCGGCCTGGGGGCTGCTGCGCGCCGTCGCCGCCCGGGGCACGACCGTGCTGGCGGTGTGCGCGGAGGCCCCGGAGGACGTGCGGTCGGTGCGTACAGGCCAGGGCGCGGGCACCGGCGGAACACCAGCCGCGACCGGCACGGTCACCGCCACCGGCACCGTGACCGACAACGACGGAAAGGGGGCCGGCGATGCGTGCGACGAGTCTGGCCGGGCTTGAGCTGAAACGCTTCGGCAGGGGGAAGCTGCCGCGCGCCGCGCTTGCCGCTCTCCTGCTGCTGCCCCTGCTGTACGGGGCGCTCTACCTCTGGTCCTTCTGGGATCCGTACGGGCACCTCGACCGGATTCCCGTCGCCCTGGTCAACGAGGACAAGGGCGCCGAACTGCCCGGGGGCGAAGCGGACCGGGCGGGCGGGAAGGCCGCCGAGCGCATCGCCGCCGGTGACGAACTCACCCGGAAGCTGCTGGACTCCAAGACCTTCGAGTGGCACCGGGTGGGCGCCGCAGAAGCCCGGCGGGGTGTCGAGGACGGCACGTACTACCTCTCGCTCACCCTGCCCGCGGACCTCAGCCGGCGGATCGCGTCGAGCGGTGGCGACTCCCCCGGGACCGGCGCCCTCCGGGTGCGCACCAACGACGCCAACAACTACATCGTCGGTCAGATATCCCGGACGGTCTTCTCCGAGATCCGTGCCGCCGCGTCGACCGCTGCCTCGCGCGGCTTCCTCGACCGGATCTTCGTCGACTTCTCCGATCTCCACGACGCGACGGCGAAGGCCGCCTCCGGCGCCGACGACCTGCACAGCGGTATCGCGACGGCCGAGCGGGGTTCGAAGGACCTCGCGGAGGGCCTCAAGGAGAGCAAGGCGGGCAGCGAGCGGCTCTCCGACGGGATCACCGCGCTCGATCGGGGCTCCGCGGATCTGCGGACCGGATCGCGGCAGGTGGCGGACGGCACCCAGCTCCTCGCCGACGAGGTCAACGAGATCGCGGCGGGCGTCCGCCCGTTCCTGGCGGACGGCGGCGAGTCCATCGGGGACACCGCCCGGCTGGTCGCCGACGCCTCGGGGACCGTGCGGGAGAACCTCGACGAACTGGTGGAGGCCGCGCCCGCCGCGGCCACGGCCGCGCACACCGCCGCGGACGACCTCGCCGCCGTGCACGCGCAGCGCTGCGAGGACGCGCCGGTGCCGGACCCTGCCGTCTGCGGCCCGCTGGAGAAGGCGGTGACGGCGGCGGCCGACGTCGCCCGGGTCGCCGACGACGTCGGGGCCCTGGTGAAGGACGAGGACGGCGATCTCGCGGCGCTGCGTACCCGGCTGACGGTATTGCAGCAGCGGGCGGAGGACCTCGCGGACCACGCCCCGGCGCTCGGCGACGACCTGGAGTCGGCGGTGGCGAAGGTCAACTCCCTCAACGCGGGCGCCCAGCGGGTCGCCGAGGGCGCCGGGACCCTGCACACCGGGCTGTCCACGGCGAAGTCCGGGGCCGCCGCGCTGGACACCGGCGTCGGCGAGCTGAAGACCGGCGCCACCGGCCTGGACAGCGGGCTGCACCGCCTGAGCGACGGTTCCACCGCCCTCGCCGACGGTCTGAGCGACGGGGCCGACCGGATTCCGGACTACGACGAGGCCGACCGCGACGCGCGTACCGGCGTGATGGCCGACCCGGTCCGTCTCGCCTCCTCGTCCCTGCACGCCGCTCCGAACTACGGCACCGGCTTCGCCCCCTACTTCATCCCGCTCTCCCTCTGGGTCGGCGCGATGGTGGCGTACATGCTGATGCAGCCGCTGAACCGGCGTGCCCTCGCGGCCGGTGCCTCCGCCCGCCGGACCGCGTTCGCGGGCTGGCTGCCGGTGGCTGCGACCGGCTTGGTCCAGGTCGCCGCGCTGATGTCGGTACTCCACTGGGGGCTGGGCCTGGAGATGGTGCATCCGGTGGCCACGGTCGGCTTCCTCGCCCTGGTGACCTGCTGCTTCGCCGCCATCGTGCAGTGGCTGAACGCCCGGTTCGGCGCCGCGGGACGGATTTTGGTGCTGGCGCTGCTGATGCTCCAGCTGACCTCGGCCGGCGGTACCTATCCCGTCCGGACCAGCCCCGGCTTCTTCGAGGCGATCCACCCCTGGATGCCGATGAGCTACGTCGTCGACGCGCTGCGCCGGCTGATCACCGGCGGCGGGTCCGGGCCCGTCCTTCAGGGCTGCGCGGTCCTGGCCGCGTTCACGGCCGGGTCCCTCGCGCTGACCGCCGTCGCCGCCCGCCGCAAGCAGGTGTGGACACTGGAACGGCTGCACCCGGAGCTGAGTCTGTGAACGGGCTCGGCGCGAACGGGCTCGGAGCACCGGCGGACCTGTGAGAATCGACCTCATGGAAAGCAGTGGCACCACGCGCCGCCAGGCGACCCGGCAGAAGCTCTACGAGGCGGCCGTGACCCTCATCGCCGAGAAGGGTTTCTCGGCGACCACGGTGGACGAGATCGCCGAGCGGGCCAAAGTGGCCAAGGGCACGGTGTACTACAACTTCAAGAGCAAGACCGAGCTCTTCGAAGAGCTGCTGCGGCACGGCGTCGGTCTGCTGACCGCCGCGCTGCGGGCGGCTGCCGACGAGACCGCCGCCCGCGGCGGGACCCGGGTGGCCGCGCTGGACGCGATGATCCGGGCGGGTCTGGCCTTCATCGACCGCTACCCGGCCTTCACCCAGCTGTACGTGGCCGAGCTCTGGCGCACCAACCGGGCCTGGCAGGCGACCCTCCTGGTGGTGCGCCAGGAGGCGGTCGCCGTGGTGGAGGACGAGCTGCGGGCCGGGGTGGAGAACGGCGAGCTGAGTGCGGAGATCGACATCCCGCTGACCGCCGCCGCCCTGGTCGGGATGGTGCTGGTGGCGGCCCTCGACTGGCAGGCCTTCCAGCCCGAACGGTCGCTCGACGAGGTCCACTCGGCGCTGTCGCTGCTGCTGCACGGCCGGGTCAGCGGGCGCTGACAGCGGCGGCCCGCAGCCCGCAGCCCGCAGCCCGCAGCCCGCAGCAAGGACGCACCGCGGCAGCGGAAAAGACGCCGGTCCGGTGGAGTTCGATCC
>NZ_JBHWZJ010000361.1:0-7065 GCF_042728415.1 Streptomyces sp. NPDC060198
GTCAGGAACACCTGACGGCCCGTCCGGGGCAAGGCCGTGCCGGACACCGCCCGCCGGGCGCTTCCGGGGGCGGCCCAGGCCTCAGGGCCTGGTCATGCGCAGGACGTCGAGTGCCTCGTCCAGTTGTTCCACCGTCAGATCGCCCCGTTCCACGTGCCCGGAGGCGAGCACGGTCTCGCGGATCGTGGTGCCGTCGGCCAGTGACTTCTTGGCGATCTTGGCGGCCTCCTCGTACCCCAGGTACTTGTTCAGCGGGGTCACCACCGAGGGGGAGGACTCCGCGTAGGCGCGCGTGCGGGCGGTGTCGGCGGTGATGCCGTCCACCGTGCGGTCCGCCAGCAGCCGTGAAGCGTTGGCGAGCAGGCGCACGGACTCCAGCAGGTTCTTCGCGATGACCGGCATCATGACGTTCAGCTCGAAGTTTCCGGCCGCGCCGGCCGCCGCGACGGTCGCGTCGTTCCCCGTGACCTGGGCGGCGACCATCAGCACCGCCTCGGGGATCACGGGGTTCACCTTGCCCGGCATGATCGACGAACCCGGCTGGAGGTCGGGCAGCGCGATCTCGGCCAGGCCGGTGCGCGGCCCCGAGGCCATCCACCGCAGGTCGTTGCAGATCTTGGTCAGCGAGACGGCGACCGTACGCAGCTGTCCCGATACCTCCACCAGGCCGTCCCGCGCACCCTGCGCCTCGAAGTGGTTGCGGGCCTCCGTCAGCGGCAGCCCCGTCGCTCCGGCGATCTCGGCGATCACGGCCGCCGAGAAGCCGGGCGGGGTGTTGATACCGGTGCCGACCGCCGTACCGCCCAGCGGGAGTTCGGCGAGCCGGGGAAGGGAGGCGCGCAGGCGCTCGACGCCGTAGGAGATCTGCGCCGCGTACCCACCGAACTCCTGTCCAAGGGTGACGGGTGTCGCGTCCATGAGATGGGTGCGCCCCGACTTCACCACCTGCGCGAACTCCCGGGCCTTGCGCTCCAGGGACGCGGCCAGATGCTCCAGGGCCGGGACGAGGTCGGCGGTCACGGCGGCGGTGGCGGCGATGTGGATCGAGGACGGGAAGACGTCGTTCGAGGACTGCGAGGCGTTGACGTGGTCGTTGGGGTGCACGTCACGGCCGAGCCGCTCGGAGGCGAGGGTGGCGATCACCTCGTTGGTGTTCATGTTGGACGAGGTGCCGGACCCGGTCTGGAACACGTCGACCGGGAACTGGTCGTCCCACCGGCCCTCCGCCACCTCGGCGGCCGCCCCCGAGATCGCCTCGGCCACCTCCGGATCGAGCACCCCCAGACCGGCGTTGACCTTGGCGGCCGCCGCCTTGATCCGTGCCAGCGCCTCGATGTGGGCGCGCTCCAGGCGCTGGCCGGAGACGGGGAAGTTCTCCACCGCTCGCTGGGTCTGCGCACGCCACTTGGCATCCGCCGGGACCCTCACCTCTCCCATCGAGTCGTGCTCGATGCGGAATTCCGCCGGGTCCTGTGCATCGGTCATGTTGTTCGAACCTCCTGTGCGGTTGAGCGCGCGCCGTCGCGGGGCTATTCCCACCCCGCCTGCTCCGGAGCCACCCTCTCCCGTGCCCGTACCCCGCGCGCACGCGGCACGCGGGGTACGGGCGGGCGGCGGGGACGCGTGCGCGCCCGTCGCTCAGGCGGCCGTCAATACGGCGCGCAGAGCCGCCGCCAGATGTGCCGGATCCCCCGCTCCGCACAGCTCGCGCGCCGAGTGCATGGAGAGTCCGGGCACCCCGACGTCCAGCGTGGTCACGCCGAGCCGAGCGGCGGTGAGCGGCCCGATCGACGTGCCGCAGGGCATCGCGTTGTTGGCCGCGAAGGACTGCCACGGGACCTCGGACCGGTCGCACGCCTCGCGGAACAGGGCCACCCCGGTGCCGTCGGTGGCGTACCGCTGGTTGGTGTTGACCTTCACCGTGGGGCCGCCGTTCGGCAGCGGGAGGTGGCCGGGGTCGTGGCGCTCCTGGTAGTTGGGGTGCACGGCGTGGGTCATGTCGGCCGAGACGCAGAAGGAGCCCGCCAGCGACCGCGCCCACTCCTCGGCGCCGCCCCCGCGCGCCGCCACCGCGCGGGACAGCACCCGCTCCAGCAGCGGGCTCTGCGCCCCGGTCTGTGAGGCGCTGCCGACCTCCTCGTGATCGAAGGCGGCCAGCACCGGGATGTAGTGGGGCGGCTCGACGGAGGTCGCGGTGTCCACCAGCGCCGTCACACCCGCGTGCACGGAGACCAGGTTGTCGAGGCGGGGCGCGACCACGAACTCCTGCTCCACGCCCAGGTATCCGGGCGGCTGGACGTCGTGCAGCATCAGGTCCCAGCCCAGCACGTCCGCCGGATCCTCGCCGGCCGCCGCCGCGACCCGGCGCAGCAGCGCGCCCTCCTCGGGGGCGCCGAGCGACCACACCGGCGCCAGATGGCGCTGTGGGTCCAGCAGCGCGCCCTCGTTGACCTTCCGGTCGAGATGGATGGCGAGTTGGGGTACGCGCAGCAGCGGTTCGTCGATCTGTACCAGCAGGTCGCGCGGGGTGCCCGGGGTGCCGCCGCGCAGGGTGAGCCGGCCGCTGACGCCCAGGTCGCGGTCGAGCCAGGTGTTCAGCGGTACCCCGCCGTAGATCTCGACGCCGATCTGGCGCCAGCCCGCCGTCCCGGTGTCGGGGTTCGGTTTCACCCGCAGGTTCGGTGAGTCGGTGTGACAGCCGACGATCCGCAGCGGCGTGTACGTGGGCGCGTTCTCGGGGACGTACCAGGCGATCAGCGCGCCGGCCCGGGCGACGTAACAGCCGCCGCTCGTGCCGGTCCAGTCGTCGGTGCCGCGCAGCTCGCGGAATCCCGCCTTCGCCAGGCGCGTCACGGCACTCGCCACCGCGTGGTACGGGGAGGGGCTGGCGGCGATGAAGGCCAGCAGATCGTCGGTGTGGCTTCGGTGGGGGGCCGGCGTCATGCGTCGTCCGCCTTTCCGGTGGTGTGTGACCGCGGGGGTGGGGCACGGGGCTGTCGGCGATCTCCCCGCCGCTCGCGGTACGCGGGTGCGTCCGGCGCACACGGCCGTGCGGGCGGTGGGGGTGCCCGGCGGATCGGAGCCTGTCGGGCGACCCATGCCGACGGCGTGCGCGTCAGGCGTGGCCGCCCCGTCGGAGGTCGTCCGGCAGGCTCTCGGGGCCGGACGGCATCAACCCACCCCAACCCGCGGGCACGGCGCAAGCCCGGCACCGGGCCCGGTGCGGGGAAAGGTGCGGTGGTCCGGGCGCCGGTCACCACCCGGATCACGGTGGACGCGGCGGTACCGGGGGGACCGGACGCGGGGGGTCCCGCACCCGTCGCCGGGCCGAAATCGCTGTCCGCACCCGCCGGACGCACCCTGACGGCGGTCCCGCCACCGGATACGGGGCTCCGCCCGTGCGCCACCGGCCCGCCGCCCCCGGCGGAGCGGCTGTCCCCCGTCGGCATGAGTGAGATTGGCTTGAATCCGCCCATCCGCCCATGGGGGCGCCGCCACCCACGACGCCAGGAAGACGGAGGGGCGCCCCGGCCGGATGTCATCGGCCGGAACGCCCCGGGCGGGTCCGCGGATCAGGCCCACGGAGCCTTCTGACGGTGGATCCGGGTACCTCGCGGCCCCCGTGGATCAGGCGAGACCGGGGCCGCGCACCGGGATGCTGGTGAAGGTCGGCGCCGGCGCGGGCTCGGTGAAGAAGTCGTTGCCCTTGTCGTCCACCACGACGAACGCGGGGAAGTCCTCGACCTCGATCCGCCAGACCGCCTCCATGCCGAGCTCCTCGTACTCGACGACCTCGACCTTCTTGATGCAGTCCTGGGCCAGCCGGGCGGCCGGGCCGCCGATCGAGCCCAGGTAGAACCCGCCGTGCGTGCCGCACGCGTCGGTGACCTGCTTGCTCCGGTTGCCCTTCGCCAGCATGACCTTGGAGCCGCCCGCCGCCTGGAACTGCTCGACGTAGCTGTCCATCCGGCCGGCCGTCGTCGGGCCGAACGAGCCGGAGGCGTACCCCTCGGGCGTCTTCGCCGGGCCCGCGTAGTAGACCGGGTGGTCCTTGAGGTACTGCGGCATCTCCTCGCCCGCGTCCAGCCGCTCCTTGATCTTGGCGTGCGCGATGTCGCGCGCCACGACCAGCGGGCCGGTCAGCGAGAGGCGGGTCTTGACCGGGTACTTGGTCAGCTCGGCGAGAATCTCGTCCATCGGCCGGTTGAGGTCGATCCGCACCACGTCACCGGACTCGTCGAGGTGCTCGTCGGTGGTGTCCGGCAGGAAGCGCGCCGGGTCCGTCTCCAGCTGCTCCAGGAAGACGCCTTCGGCGGTGATCTTCGCGGTGGCCTGGCGGTCGGCGGAGCAGGAGACGGCGATGGCCACCGGCAGCGAGGCGCCGTGCCGGGGGAGGCGGACCACGCGCACGTCGTGGCAGAAGTACTTGCCGCCGAACTGCGCGCCGATCCCGATCTTCTGGGTCAGTTCGAAGACCTTCTCCTCCAGCTCCTTGTCCCGGAAGCCGTGTCCGGTGGGGGAGCCCTCGCCCGGCAGCTCGTCGAGGTAGTGCGCGGAGGCGTACTTGGCGGTCTTCAGCGCGAACTCCGCCGACGTGCCGCCGACCACGATCGCCAGGTGGTACGGCGGGCAGGCCGCGGTGCCCAGCGAACGGATCTTCTCCTCCAGGAACTTCATCATTGAGGCCTCGTTCAGGACGGCCTTCGTCTCCTGGTAGAGGAACGACTTGTTGGCGGAGCCGCCGCCCTTCGCCATGAAGAGGAACTTGTAGGCACCGCCGTCGGTGGCGTACAGCTCGATCTGCGCGGGCAGGTTGGAACCGGTGTTCTTCTCCTCCCACATGGTGATCGGAGCCATCTGCGAGTACCGCAGGTTGAGCTTGGTGTACGCGTCGAAGATGCCGTGCGACAGCGCCTCCTCGTCACCGCCCTCGGTCAGCACGTTCTGCCCGCGCTTGCCCATGACGATGGCCGTGCCGGTGTCCTGGCACATGGGGAGCACGCCGGCTGCGGCGATGTTCGCGTTCTTCAGCAGGTCGAGCGCCACGAACTTGTCGTTCGAGGACGCCTCCGGGTCGTCGATGATCCGGCGCAGCTGCGCGAGGTGCGTGGGGCGCAGGTAGTGGGAGATGTCGTGCATCGCCTCGGCGGCCAGTGTGCGCAGCGCCTCGGGCGCCACCTTGAGGAACGTACGGCCGTCGGCCTCGAAGGTCGAAACGCCTTCGGAGGTCACCAGCCGGTACGGCGTGGTGTCCTCTCCCACGGGGAGCAGATCGGAGTACGCAAACTCTGGCATTTCGGCCATTCCTCACTCGGTGACAGCGGCTGACCTCCCTTGGGCAGCGCACCCACCAGGGTAGGGCTCGGGGGAGCGGCCGGGCTTGTGAGGTAAGGCTCACCCCGGCCGGGGGCGGGGGCCGTGGAGTCGCGGGGCGGTACGGAAGCCGCTCCGGCCCGCTCCCGGGTGGCGCGCGGAAGCCGGGGCGCCCGTCGCACTCCTCGATCCGGCCGGGCGGCGCGAATCGCCGGACACGGCCAGGGCCGCTGTCCGGCAGTTCCCGCCGCCCGGGTGGTGCCCGGCACGGCACCTCGCCGCGTTGTCGGACCTCCCACGGGCATCCCCGTACGCGGGCGGTCCTCCGCCTTGCGGGGGACCGCACCGGACGCCGCCCGCCGATCCGCCGCGAATTGCCGGACACGCCCTAGTCGCGATCTATCGCGTTTGGGTACGCTGGGCCGGTGGACCTCGAAAAGCAGCCTCAGCAGTCCCCGCGGCCGACGGCCACGGCCGCCGCCCCGTCCTCCGGGCCCTCCGGCTTCCGCGCGTCCGACGCCGACCGTGACCGGATCGCGGACATCCTGCGGGAGGCCGTGGCGGAAGGCCGGCTGACCGCCGAGGAGCACGCGGAGCGGGTGGAACTCGTCTACCGCGCCAAGACCGTCGGCGAGTTGGAACCTTTGGTGAGCGACCTTCCCGCGGCCGGGAGTTCCTCGGCCGCCCGGGCGGCAGGGGGCCCCTTCGCGTACGAGGCGGGCGTCACCTCCGCCGACGCGGAGAAGCTCGTCGCGGTCTTCAGCAGCGCGACGCGCAGGGGCCGTTGGCGGGTCGGCGGGCGCACCCACGCGTTCGCGCTCTTCGGAACGGTGGAGATCGACCTGACCGAGGCGCTGTTCGGGCAGCGGCTCACCGTCATCAACGCGACGTCGATTTTCGGCAATGTCGAGGTCAAGGTCCCGGAGAACATCACCCTGCGCGGCACCGGCACCGGGATCTTCGCCAACTTCGAGGTGGTGAACACCGAGTCCCCCGATCCCGAGGCGCCGGTCGTCGTCGTCAACGGCTACTCGGTCTTCGGGAACGTCGAGGCCAAGCCCAAGCGGGGCAAGCTGATCGAGAACCTCCACCGCCAGCTGCGCAAGCATCTCGGACACTGAACGAACGGCCGGCGCACACCCGTCGACGGGTGTGCGACCGGACCCGGGCACAGGGGCAGGGGCGGCACGCGCGGGTCGCGAGAGGCGCTATCCGGCCAGAGGCCGGCTCGCACCCTCTTGCGGGCCCCGTTCGGCGGTGCCACTCAGCGCATAGCCGTGCGTACAGCGGGTAAAGAATCCTGCATCGTCTCTCGCTCGCGAAGCCGTCGTCAGGAGTAGACCGTGTTGCAACTGCCTCATCAGCCCCTGCAGGTCGCCGCTGTGCCCACTCAGCGAGCTCCCGCACGGGAAGACCAGGCGGGCCCCTGGCATTCCGAGGCGGTGTGCCGCCGGGACGAAGCCGGGCTCTTCTTCGCCCCGTCGAAGGAACCGACCGCCGCCCGGCTGTCCCGCGAGGACGCCGCCAAGCGGGTCTGTGCCCGCTGCCCCGTCATGGTGGAGTGTCAGGAGCATGCCCTGATGCAGCCGGAGCCGTACGGGGTCTGGGGCGGCCTCACCGCCGCTGAACGCCGGGTCGTGCTCGCCCGCAGGCGCCGGCGCGACATGGAGCTGAAGGCCGCCGCGGCCGCCAAGGGAGCGATCGCCGCCGCCGGCTGACCCACCGACGACGCGAAGGGGGCCACCCGCCCGG
>NZ_JBHWZJ010000362.1:0-7064 GCF_042728415.1 Streptomyces sp. NPDC060198
GGGCACCTGTGTGCCCTCGCGCGGGCCGCCCGCGGACCCGCCGGGGTCCGCGGCTCGTCCTTCACGGGTGACGCGGGAGCGTCCTCAGCCGATCCGCAGGCTCTCCGGCGGGCCGAGGTGGACCGGGCGCAGGCCGCCGGTGTCGACCACCAGTTTCTGGACCACCACCGTCGGGTCGATCATCCAGAACTTCAGCACGTGCTCTCCCTGCCGGGTGATGACGTGCTGGGTGGCGGTGCGGTTGACGTTGTCGGACGTACCGCGCGCCCACTGCGCGTTCATGGTGCCGTCGTCCCCGCCGGTGACCGCCGTGACGTTCACCGTGCTCGGTGCGTCGTCGTCGAAGGAGACCGCGTACTTCAGGCCGTCGCCCGAGAGCGGGTTGTTCCTCGGGGAGAGGTACGCCCAGACCGTGACCGGTCCGGTGGTGAAGAGGCTCAGCGTGTATTCGAGGCGCGGCCCCCGTCCCGCCGACTGCCGGGCCGCCGTCACCGGGAAGGGCTCCATGCCGCCCGCCGTACGGCCCACGTCGGGCAGCCGGCGCCAGTCGACCGACCCGCTGCCGACCGCGCGGCTGTAGTGCTCGGCCTCCATCGACACGTACCCGCCGGCCTCCACGAACCCCTTGAGACCCGACTTCGGCATGCTGGGCCGGTCGATCACGGCGGTCACGACGACGCTCGACCCGCCGGGTCCGCTCACCGTGACCGGTATCCGGGTGACGCCCTGCGGTACGTGCTTCCAGTCCACCCGCAGGGTCACCCGGGTCTGGGTGGTGACCCGCCCACGCGGCCGGTCGGCCACCAGCCAGGACTCACCCGTGGTGATCCGGTAGTCGAAGGGAGTCCGGCCCCGGTTGAACACGTCGATGTACGGGTCGGGACCGTTGCCGTACGGGGAGAACACCGGCAGCGTCGCCTCGCCGGCGCCGCCACCCGGCCACCAGTGCTCGCTGCCCTCGACGGCCACGCCCATCTCGGCCGCCCCGGGCAGCTCGATGCGCTTCAGCGCCGGGTAGATCTCGTCGGCGAGCGCCACGTTGTTCAGCTCGGGCTGCTGCCACGGGGCGTTCGGGCCGTACCGCGCGACGTCTCCGTACCCGATGTGCGGCTGGGTCTGGAAGCCCTCCCATTTGCCGTCCGCCACCTGGGTGTTGAACCTCTTCGAGAAAGCGAAGTCGTCCGCGAGACGGGCCTCGGCCCTCGCGGCCAGCTCGTTGGTCAGGGCCCGGCCCTGGTCCGCGTAGAAGAGGTTGGTGAACTGCGCCTCGCGCAGTTCGTAGACGTTCGCGGTCGCCTCGACCTCGTACCCGACGAGCTCGAACCAGGCGTCCTGCGAGGAGGCGGGCAGGCGCTCGCCGACCTCGCGGGACTTCGCCGCGAGGGCCCGCCAGCGGTCGGTGACCCGCTCCAGTTCGCGGTGGTCCACGAGGCTGAACGGGGTCGCCCGGTCGTCGTAGACGATCGCCGAGGAGTCGGTGGCCGGATTCTTGGCCGGGTCGAGGGTGATGCGCCGGTTCAGCAGCTCCGGCTTGCGGATCTGCTGGAGGTGGGCGTACTCCGAGAGCACCTGTGCGATCCGCTCGGCCTGCTTCTCGCCGAAGTGGAGTCGCGCGTAACCGAGTTCCCACTCCGGGAGGTCGTCGACGTCCCAGCGCGCCGGGCTCCAGGCGTACTCCATGAAGAACTGTGTGGCGAGCTCGTTGCCCTTGAGGTCACCGACGTTGGTGACCCACAGACCGCGATTCCCGTACGTGTAGGACTGGTTGAGCTGGTCCCACATGTTCGGCAGCGAAGTGGTGTCCACCCACTTGTAGTTGCGGCCGACGCCCACGTAGTCGAAGTGGTAGTAGAGGCCGTACCCACCGGCACGGTCGTCGGTGTCGAGCTGCGGCAGCTTGCGGACATTGCCCCAGTTGTCGTCGGTGAGCACCACCGTCACGTCGTCGGGGACGCGCAGCCCCCGGTCCCAGTAGCGTTGCACCTCCTTGTAGAGGGTCCACACCTGCGGGACGGACGCCTCGTCGCCGGTGATGTCGGCGATGATGGCGCGCTGGCTCGCGATGATCTCGCCCATCAGCTCGATCGCGTCACCGTCCGGCAGGCTGGTGTCTCCGTTGCCGCGCATGCCGAGGGTGACCACGCCCTCGAAGTCCTGCTCCTTCATGCGGCGGATGCCGTCGGCCCAGTAGGCCTTCAGTGCGTCGGAGTTGCGCCGGAAGGACCACTCGCCGGTACCGCCGTAGGGGTCGTGGCCGGGGGTCGTGATGTTGCCGGCGCTGTCGCGGACGGCTGCCACCGCGTGCCGGTTCCACTCCTCGATGCCGCGCATCATGGGGGCCTCGTGCGAGGTGCCCATGACGATCCCGTACGCCGTCGCGGTGGCGTGGTTCAGCGGGTCGTCCTCGGCGAAGGCACGGCCCCAGACCGCGGGCCAGAGGTAGTTGGCCTTGAGGCGGAGCAGCACCTCGAAGATCCGGGCCCAGAAGTCGGCGTTGAACCCGCCCTCGTAACCGGGCGCCTTGCCGGGGCCGAAGAACTTGGGCGCCCAGGTGCCGAGGGAGGGGTTCTCGTCGTTGATGAAGATGCCGCGGTACTTCACCGCGGGGGTGCCCTGGGTGTGCCGGCCGGGCCGGACGTGGATCTGGTCGCGGTGGACCGGCACGACGTCGTCCCACCAGTACCAGGGGGAGACCCCGATGCCCCGGGAGACGTCGTACGCGCCGAAGATCGTGCCCCGCTGATCGCTGCCCGCGATCACGAAGGCCCGGTCCACGCCGGGCATCGGCCGCTCGACGATCGTCTGGAGGGACGTCTCCCACGTGCCCTCGATCCCGCGCACGTCGAGCTTGCCCGCGTCCACGAGCGCGTCGATCAGCGGGCTGCGCCCGATGGTGCCGACGATCGTGATCTCCCGCTGCCCGGCACCCGCCTTCCGCACCACGGCCGGGCGCACCCCGGTGACCCGCTCGATGTCGGACTGCAGATCACCGACCGCGCGGATGACCCCCGCGTGGTCCGCGCCGCTGACGACGAGGGGGACCGCACGGCCCGACTTCACCAGGGTGAACCCGCCGGAGACCGCGCCGAACGAGATGTACGCCCCGGAGTCGGTCGCCCGGCCCGCCGCGCCCCGCGCACCGCCGGTTCCCTGGGCCCCGAGGGGCGCGGCCAGAGCGGGCGTGGCGCCGCCGAGGGAGAGGAGCGGGGAGGCCAGGGCGCTCAGGCCCAGGCCGAGCGCCAGTACGGACCTGCGGCTGGCGCGGCCCCCGTCGGGCGAGTCCGGGGCACCGGAGAGACGGGGGTCCCGGGAGTCCCGCACCGAGTCCCGCCGCTGCGAGTCCGCTCTCTGCGAGTCCGAGATCTGCGGGCCCGGAATCTGTGATTCCACGAATGACCTCCGATAAAAGTTTCGAGAAAAGAATCGCCACCACGGACACGAGGGAAAGTTCGCAGGCCAGAGCCCCGGACAGTGCGAACCAGCGCACGCTGCGCGTGGATTCCGCAGCTCACCGATCTCCCCCTTATCGAGCCAAGACGCTCGAATGCGAGGAATTCCGACATCGAACCGCCCGGCGAACCGGCGTCGGATCGAAACATTTCGAATATGTCCCCGCAATTTTCTGGAAACCTAAAGCCCGCCTTTTCCAGCGGTCAATCCCCTTGCACCAACCGATTGCGACGAGGGAGGCGCGAGGGCGCCCTCCTGGCAGCCGGACAGGGCAGGGCGTGCCCAGGGTCACCTCCTATTCCGTTGCCTTCTTCGAACGTGTGTACGAACATGGCTGCATGGCCCCCACCGACCGGCAGATCGCCACCCTGGCCCTGGCCCACGCGCTGAACGCCGCGGAGCGGGGGCTCCCCGTCATCCCGCTCAACTCCGCCCGGCTCCCCGCGCTGCGTTCACCGCACCCCGGCGGCGCGGCGCGCACCGCCTGCACCGGCCAGTGCGGGCTGCCCGGACACGGGGTGCGGGACGCGACCGCCGACCCGGCGGCCGTCCGCGCGCTCTTCGCAGCGGCCCCGGACGTCGCGGGGTACGGCATCGCCTGCGGCCAGGGCCCGCACCGGCTGATCGGCATCGACCTGGACGCGGACACCCCCGGACCTGCCCCGGCCACCGGCCCTGCTCCTGCGGCGGGCGCGGAAGCGCACGCGGACGGCGCGCTCCGCCAGCTCGCCCTCCAGCACCTCTTCACGATCCCGCCGACCCTCACCGTGCTCACCCCGGCCGGCGGCCGGCACCTCTGGCTGTCCGTGCCCGCGGAGGTCGTCGTGGCCGGCTCGGCGAGCCGCCTCGCACCCGGCGTCGACGTCCGGGGCACCGGCGGCTACCTCATCGGCCCGGGCTCGCTCACCCCGCACGGCACGTACCGCCTCGCCCCGGGCACCGCGCACCTCCCGCCGGCACCGTGCCCGCGCACCCTGCTGCGGCTGCTCGCTCCGCCGGTCCGCCCGGCACGCCGGACCGGCGGAGCCCGTGCCCCGCGCGGCCCCGAGGACGGCGAGGGGCTGGTCCATTTCGTGCTGGCCGCCCGCGCCGGAGAGCGAAACACCCGACTGTTCTGGGCCGCCTGCCGCGCGTACGAAAGCGGCCTCGGCGACGCCCTCGCCGCCGCACTCACCGAAGCGGCCGTACGCTCCGGCCTCCCCGTCCACGAGGCCCGCGCCACGCTCGCCTCCGCCGCCCGGCTGACGGCGGGCCGCTCCGAGGCCGCCTGAGGGCACCGGAGCGCCTTCTGCGGGACCCCGAGGCGGCGGCGCGGCCGAGGAGTAGGGTTCTCCCCGGTCTCCGCAGCCCGCAGGACCGGTGTGCGCGAACCCCGTCCCGCACGCCCCGTCCCGGAGAGATCGGCCCGTCCATGCCCGCCGCAGCGCCCACCCTCCGGGAGCACGGCGGCGACGGCACGGCGGCGGACCCCGGGCACCCGCTCCGCGCCCGCTTCCGCGGCGGCCGGGCCGCCCTCCTCGCGGTCGCCCTCTTCCTGTGCGTACGGGCGCTGTCGCTCGCCGCCCTGACCGTCCGCGCCGCCGAGACCGGCAGGAGCCCGCGCGTGCTCCTCTCGGAACGCTGGGACTCCCTCTGGTACACCCGGGTCGCCGAACACGGCTACGCCTTCACCCTGAACGCGCCGGACGGCCGCTCCCTGTCGAGCATGGCCTTCTTCCCCCTGCTCCCCTGGCTGGAGCGGGGCACCCGCGCGGTGACGGGCCTGAGCCTGCCCGCCGCCGGGCTCCTGGTCACCACCCTGGCCTCGGTCCTCGCGGCATGGGCCGTGCACCTCGTGGTGCGCCACTCGTACGGCGACCGGGCCGGGGTCGTCTGCGTGGTCCTGTGGGCGGCCGTACCGGTCGGCATCGTCCAGTCGATGGCGTACAGCGAAGCCCTCTTCACCGCCCTCGCCGCGTGGGGGCTGCTCTGCGTGCTGCGCGAGCGATGGGTGGCCGCAGGCGTCCTGGCGAGCCTCGCGGGGCTGACCCGGCCCGTCGGACTCGCCGTCACGGCCGCCCTGTTCCTCGCGGTCTGGCTCCGCCACCGCCCCGGAACCGGTACCGGCACCGCCGCCCCGGCCCGTGCGCGAGCCGTGCTCGGCTGCCTGGTCGCGCCGGTGGGGGCCGCCGCGTACATCCTCTGGGTGGGCTCCCGGCGCGGACACCTGCTGGGCTACCTCGACGTCCAGGACGAGTGGGGCAACGGCTTCGACGGCGGCTGGGCCTTCGCCCGCTTCCTGACCGGCGGCTCCGCCGCACTCGCCGTACTCGCCCTCGCCGCCCTGCTGCTCCTCGCTTACTGGCCCCACCACATCGGCGCCAAGCAGCTCCAACCCCCGCCGCTGATCGCCTACTCGGCCCTCGTCACGCTGCTCGCCATCGGCGCCTCGGGCTACTTCGGTTCCAAACCCCGCCTGCTCCTCCCGGCGTTCCCGCTGCTGATCCCCCTCGCGGTGGTCCTCGCGAGGCGCCGCCCCGCCCTCACCTGGACCGCCCTCACCGCCCTGGCCACCGCCTCGGCGGTGTACGGCGCGTACTGGCTCACGGGGTCGGGCCCGCCGTGAGCAGGGGGACGGGGGAGGCGGAGCCGACCGGATTCGAACCGGCGTCCTCACGGTTTTGGAGACCGCGCGCGACGACCTCTGCGCTACGGCTCCGCCCGCCGGAAGCCTAGAGCTCGGCGGGCGCCGCCGGTAGGGCCAAGCTCAGAAGGCCCTCAAGGCTTTCCGCTTCCGCCTCCACGACCGCGGGCGGGATGCGATGTTCGTCCTCCCACGGCGTACGGCACACGGCCGCACGGCGGACGACTGCCCACCGGCAGCGGAGGAGACCGACATGCTGGCAGCGCTGCGCCCCGGCGAAGTGATCGTCATCGCCCTGACCTTTCTCGTCCTCGCGGGCCTCGGCGCGCTCACCCTCAGACGGCTCGGAGGCCGCAGGAGGTAGCCGCCTCAGGGCCCCGACGGATGCGGGGAGGAACCACCGCCACCGTGCTTCCAGCATCCGCACGCCCCGTGCCCCGTGTCACCGGCAGGAGCGCCGGACGGACGTACGGACCGATGAGCCCCACGACGGTGGACCAGGCATTCGAGACGCGTACCCCGTCGTTCCATGTGCGCTTCGAGGAGCCTCACCGCCATGTCGTGGCCCGACTGGAAGGCCAGGTGGTACGGGGCCAGCCCCTCCCGGGAAGGCTTCGCGAGGTCCGGGCCGTAGGCCAGCAGCACGGCAGTGCAGGCCGCGTCCAGCGGATCACCGGTCTGCGCGGCGCCGTCCCGCTCGCCGTCGACGGCCCGGAGCAGCGGGGTCCAGCCGTTGTGCCCGTCGTACTGATCCGGGTCGTGGCCGGCGTGCAGGAGCCGGGTCAGCTCCGCCAAGTCGTCCCTCTCCACCGCGAGGTGGACGGGCGACATCTCGTACGGGTCCGCGTCGTCGGTCACGGCGCGATCCAACCAGGCGGCCGGGTCCGCCTCGTCGCGTGCGGGCCAGGAGGAGCACGGGACCTGCGCGGAAAGGCGGTCACCGGTGGGCACCGGCCATGCCATGCGGAAGGCCCCCGACCGGTGTACCCGG
>NZ_JBHWZJ010000363.1:0-7050 GCF_042728415.1 Streptomyces sp. NPDC060198
GTGCCGCCCCGTTTCAGTCCTGCCCGTACCGGGGGTCGACGGACTCGGGGGAGAGCCCCAGCAGCTCCGCGACCTGCTCCACCACGACCTCGTGCACCAGCAGCGCCCGCTCGTCCCGGCTCTTCGACCGGATTTCGACGGGACGCCGGTAGACGACGATCTGCGCGGGCTGCCCCTTCGCCGCCGAGACCGCGCGCCCCAGGGGCACCGTGTCCTCGAACGTCACCGGCGCGTCCTGCACCACGAAGTCCACCTCGGCGAGCTGCGGCCAGCGCCTTTCCAGGCGCTCCACCGAGTCCTGCACGAGATCGCTGAAGGTCTCCGCCCGGCTCACCGACAGCGGTACCTGCGGCGGGGCCAACGGCCCGCGCATGCCGCGGCCGTGGCGGTCGCGGTGCCGGGGCCGGGGGTCGGGCGGGGGCGAAGGTACGGGACTGTCCATCACCGACGCAGCGTAACCCTCTCGGCGCGGGTGGTCCGACGCCCGGGCACGGGGTGCGGCCGCCGCGTCGGCACCTCCCGCGGAAGGGATCTCAACCTCGATTTTCCAGCCAAGTTGAGCCACTTTTCGGCCCTGCTCGTGATCACCGAATCCTCACTCCCCGCCCTCCCCGTCACCACGGGGTGCCCACGGGCGCACACAAGTGGAACCTCTGTGACCAGCCGCTCTCCGGCCGGCGGGGGACGGGCGCGGCCGACGGAAAGGCCCCCGTCGCCGGGAACGAGGGACGACACGGCGGCCCGACCCGGGGGAGGGTCGTCGCAGCCCGCTCAAGAGTGCGGTACCGTCCAACGTCGTGAGCCCTGTACGTCGCTGTTCGCGCACTGCGTGCGGCCGTCCTGCCGTCGCGACACTGACGTACGTCTATGCCGACTCGACTGCGGTCCTCGGCCCGCTCGCCACCTACGCCGAGCCCCACTGTTACGACCTCTGTGCCGAACACAGTGAGCGGCTCACCGCGCCCCGGGGCTGGGAGGTGGTCCGGCTCACCGACTCCTCCGCCCCCACCCACCACAGCGCCGACGATCTCGAAGCGCTGGCCAACGCCGTCCGCGAGGCCGCCCGCCCGCGCGACCGGGGCCAGGACGGAACCGGCCGTGGGCCGCGTACCGCCGACCCCGTCGAGGTCGCGCGCCGGGGCCACCTGCGGGTCCTGCGTTCCCCCGACTCCTGACGGCGGCCCGTCCGCCGTCCCGCACCGCTGGTGGGCGGCCCGTAGCGGCGTACCAGGGGCCGGGTAGTTTGGGCGCTCAGCCCAGACCCCAGGAGGACCGGCCGTGGTTGCTGATCTGTCGCAGCTCGTGAAGGCGTACGACGTGCGCGGCGTCGTACCCGACCAGTGGGACGAATCGCTCGCCGAACTCTTCGGCGCGGCGTTCGTCCAGGTCACCGACGCGGACGCGATCGTCATCGGTCACGACATGCGCCCGTCCTCCCCCGGCCTCGCAGGCGCCTTCGCCCGGGGCGCCCGGGCCCGCGGCGCCGACGTCACCCTGATCGGCCTCTGCTCCACCGACCAGCTGTACTACGCCTCCGGAACCCTCGGCGTGCCCGGCGCGATGTTCACCGCCTCGCACAACCCGGCCCAGTACAACGGCATCAAGCTCTGCCGGGCGGGGGCCGCCCCGGTCGGCCAGGACACCGGCCTCGCCGACATCCGCGCGCTCGTGGAACGGTGGTCCGAGCACGGAGCTCCCGCCCCGGCCGCCGCCGAGGGAACGTTCACCGAACGCGACACCCTCGACGACTACGCCGCCCACCTCCTCGGTCTCGTGGACCTGACCGCGATCCGGCCGCTCAAGGTCGTGGTGGACGCGGGCAACGGCATGGGCGGCCACACCGTACCCACGGTCTTCCAGGGCCTGCCGCTCGACGTCGTACCGATGTACTTCGAACTCGACGGCACCTTCCCGAACCACGAGGCCAACCCCCTCGACCCGGCCAACATCGTGGACCTGCGGGCCCGCGTCCTCGCCGAGGGCGCTGACCTGGGCCTCGCCTTCGACGGCGACGCCGACCGCTGCTTCGTCGTCGACGAACGCGGCACGGGCGTCTCGCCGTCCGCCGTCACCGCCCTCGTCGCGGAGCGGGAACTCGCACGCAACGGCGGCAAGGGCACCGTCATCCACAACCTGATCACTTCGTGGTCCGTCCCCGAAGTGATCCGTGAGAACGGCGGAACCCCCGTCCGCACCCGCGTCGGGCACTCCTTCATCAAGGCCGAGATGGCCGAGCACGGCGCGATCTTCGGCGGCGAACACTCGGCGCACTACTACTTCCGGGACTTCTGGAACGCCGACACCGGCATGCTCGCCGCCCTCCACGTCCTCGCCGCCCTCGGCGGACAGCCGGGCACGCTCTCCGCGCTGCTCACCTCGTACGACCGCTACACCGGATCCGGCGAGATCAACTCCACCGTCGCCGACCAGTCGGACCGCCTCGCCGCGATCCGTGCCACGTACGGCGACCGCGAGGACGTGACCTTCGACGAGCTGGACGGTCTGACCGTCGCCTCCACGGACTGGTGGTTCAACGTCCGCGCCTCCAACACCGAACCGTTGCTGCGTCTGAACGTCGAAGCCCGCGACGAGGCCACCATGACGGCGGTACGGGACGAAGCACTGGCCCTCATCCGGGCGTAGGCGGCTGCCCCTTCGTCCGCGGCGGCCCGTCCGGCGCGGGCGTGTTCCCGCATCTTTCGCGTTCCCCTTCGGACGGGCCCGTCCGAAGGGGAAACGCGGTCCGTCCGTCCACCGGCCACCGCCCGTTCGTGCCCCGACCGGACCCCGTGCCGCCGCCGGGCGATGCCGCGACCGGCGCCGACGAGTCCACCCGGTCGTCGCGCGGCCTCCGGCGCCTTCCCGCCCGGCCCCCGCACCCCGGCGGTAGGCTGGCCTCGCCCCAACCGCGCGAAGCTCAACCGCATGTTCGAAGGGACCCGCCCCATGGCGATCGAAGCCGGCCTTCTGGAGATCCTCGCCTGCCCGGCGTGCCACTCCCCGCTCGACGACCGCACGGCGGACGACAGCCCGGAGCTGGTCTGCACCGGCGCCGACTGCGGTCTGGCCTACCCGGTCCGCGACGGCATCCCGGTGCTCCTCGTGGACGAGGCCCGCCGCCCCGCGTGACCGGACGCCGGGCACGTACGGCCGACGTCTCCGGACCATCCGGCGGCAACCGCCCGCGACCGCTCCCGGCAGCCGCACACTGATCCGCACGGTGACCGGAGGCCCACCGCCATGCTCGACGAGACGTTGCTCGACGCCCCGGACGCCCTGGCCAGGGCCGACCGCCGAGGGCTCCTGCGCGGGGCCGCCGAGGCCGGCGCCCGCGTCCGTACCGCAGCCCTGCACACGGCCGAGGCCGGCGTCGGAGGGCTGACCCCCGAAGGCAGGCCGCGCGCCGTCCTCGTCGCCGGACCCGGCACCGCCGCCGCGGGCGTCGCCGACATCATCGGCGCCCTCGCGGGAGCCGCCGCGCCGGTCACCCGGATCCGGCCCACCGGCGTCGCCCCGGCAGGCGGAGCGCTGCGCTGGACCCTGCCCGGCTGGGCGGGTTCGGTCGACCTGCTCCTCCTCGCCACCGCCGACGGCGCCGAACCCGGCCTCTCGCTCCTCGCCGAACAGGCCTACCGGCGCGGCTGCTCCGTCGTCGCCGTCGCCCCCACCCGCTCACCGCTGCGCGAAGCCGTCGAGAGGGCCCACGGGCTCCTCGTCCCCATGGCCGCCGCCCCGCACGGCGAGTACGACGCCGAGACCTCGGCCGCGGGCCCCGGCACCCTCTGGGCGCTGCTCACCCCGCTCCTCGCCCTGCTCGACCGGGTCGGACTGCTCTCGGCGTCCGAGGAGGACCTGCGCAAGGTCGCGGACCGGCTGGACCGCACCGCCGAACGGTGCGGACCCGCCATCGCCACCTACAGCAACCCGGCCAAGACCCTCGCCGCCGAGCTCGCCGACACGCTGCCGCTCGTCTGGACCGAGGGCGAGGCCGCGGGCCCGGTCGGCCGCCGGTTCGCCGCCGTCCTCGCCGAACTCGCCGGCCGCCCGGCGCTCACCGCGCCGCTCCCCGAAGCCCTGCCCTCGCACGGCGCCCTGCTCGCCGGGGACTTCGCGGCCGGAGCCGACCCCGAGGACTTCTTCCGCGACCGCGTCGACGAGGGGGAAGCGCTGCGCGCCCGTGTCGTCCTCCTCCGGGACCGGCCCACCGGCGGGCTCACCGCCGCCCCCGCCGCCCGCGAACTCGCTCTCGGCCACGACACCGCCATCAGCGAACTCGAACCCGACGAGGGCAGCGAACTCGAAGCGCTCGCCGAACTCCTCGCCGTCACCGACTTCGCCGCCGTCTACCTCTCGCTGGCCACCGAACCACCGGCCACCGAGAACACCGCCTGAGACGACCGGGCGAGACCTGTCGCGAGCGACGCCCCGCGCGGCCCGAACCCCACGGGCGGCGTGGGCCGGACGGATGCACCCCGCCCGCCACATCCGTCCTGCCGGCCGCACCCGCCTCAGCTGTCCTGCCCGCTTCACCCGCCTCAGCTGTCCTGCCAGCCTCACCCGCCGCACCCGCCTCACCCGTCCCGCCTGCCACACCTTCACGAAAGCCCGAGGACCACCCCATGGACCGGCTCTCCAACACCGTGCGCCCCTACGCCTGGGGCTCCACCACGGCCATCCCCGAGCTGCTCGGCACCCCGCCCACGGGGGAGCCGCAGGCCGAGATGTGGATGGGAGCCCACCCCGGAGCGCCGTCCCTGCTCACCCGCGACGGCGCCGAACTCCCTCTCGACCAGGTCATCGCCGCCGACCCCGCCCGCGAACTCGGCGCCGCGACCGTCGAGAAGTTCGGTCCCCGCCTCCCCTTCCTCCTCAAGCTCCTCGCCGCCGGAGCCCCGCTCTCCCTCCAGGTCCACCCCGACCTCGCGCAGGCCCGGATCGGTTTCGCCGACGAGGAGGCCCGCGCCATCCCGCTCGACGCCCCCCACCGCACGTACCGGGACGCCAACCACAAGCCCGAACTGATCTGCGCCCTCACCCCCTTCGAGGGCCTCTGCGGTTTCCGCCGGCCCGACGAGGCAGCCGCCTTGCTGGAGGCGCTCGGCGTCGACTCCCTCAAGCCGTACGCCGACCTGCTGCGCGCCCACCCGGAGGAGGCGGCCCTCCGTGAGGTGCTCACCGCGATCCTCACCGCCGACCCGGAGGAGATGGCCGCGACCGTCGGGGAGGCAGCAGCCGCCGCCGAACGCCTGGGCGGCCCGCACGCCCCGTACGCGGAGATCGCCCGTCACTACCCGGGCGACGCGGGGGTCATCGCCGCGATGCTCCTCAACCACGTGCGGCTGCAGCCCGGCGAGGCGCTCTACCTCGGCGCGGGCGTCCCGCACGCCTACCTCGACGGCCTCGGTGTCGAGATCATGGCCAACTCGGACAACGTCCTGCGCTGCGGACTCACCCCCAAGCACATCGACGTACCCGAACTCCTGCGCGTCGTGCGCTTCGAGGCCACCGAGCCGGGCGTACTGCGCCCCGAGGCCGCACCTTCCGGCGAGGAGCCGTACGAGACGCCGGTCGACGAGTTCCGGCTGTCCCGCTACGACCTCACGCCCGGCGCGGCCCCCGTCGATCTGACGGCCGCCACCCCGCAGATCCTGCTCTGCACCGCCGGCTCGCTGCGGACCGGTGACCTGGACCTCGTCCCGGGCGGCTCGGTCTTCGTTCCGGCAGGCGAAACGGTTGAAACGTCAGGTAACGGCACACTCTTCCGGGCGACAGTGGTGGCCTGACGCACCGCCCGTCCACGGTGCTGCAACAATGTGCGGCCGTACCGCGGCCATCCATGAGCGCGGCACCGATCCGCGTCCGCGGCACCGATCCGCGTTCGCGGCACCGATCCGCGTTTGCAGCACCGAGGAAGGGACACCAGGCACCCATGAGCGCGTCAGGCGGAACCAAGGCGATCGTGGCGGCACTCTCCGCCAACCTCGCCATCGCGGTGGCCAAATTCGTGGCGTTCCTCTTCAGTGGCTCCTCGTCGATGCTCGCCGAGAGCGTCCACTCGCTGGCCGACTCCGGGAACCAGGGGCTCCTGCTGCTCGGAGGGAAGAAGGCACAACGCCAGGCCACCCCCGAGCACCCCTTCGGCTACGGACGCGAGAGGTACATCTACGCCTTCCTCGTCTCCATCGTCCTGTTCTCGGTCGGTGGCATGTTCGCGGTCTACGAGGGCTACGAGAAGATCAGGCACCCGCACCCCATCGAGGCTTGGTACTGGCCGGTGGGCGTGCTGGTCTTCGCGATCATCGCTGAGGGATTCTCCTTCCGTACGGCGATCACCGAGTCCAACCAGACCCGCGGCACGATGAGCTGGACGGACTTCGTCCGCCGCGCCAAGGCCCCCGAGCTCCCCGTCGTACTGCTGGAGGACTTCGGCGCGCTCATCGGCCTGGTCCTCGCCCTCGGCGGTGTCGGCCTCGCGCTCGCCACCGGCGACGGCGTCTGGGACGGCATCGGCACCCTCTGCATCGGCGTCCTGCTCATCGTCATCGCGCTCGTGCTCGCCGCCGAGACGAAGTCCCTGCTCCTCGGCGAGTCGGCGGGACCCGAAGAGATCACGAAGATCAGGGCCGCCGTCGTCGACGGTGACACGGTGACCGGCATCATCCACATGCGCACGCTCCACCTCGGCCCCGAGGAACTGCTGGTCGCCGCCAAGATCGCCGTCCAGCACGACGACACCGCGACCGAGGTCGCCAACGCGATCAACGCCGCCGAGACCCGCATCCGCGCGGCGGTGCCGATCGCCCGCGTCATCTATCTGGAGCCCGACATCTACAGCGCCGACGCCGCGTCGACGGGTACCAACCCCGGCCGGTCCACCCTGGCCGAGGACGCCGAACAGCCCCCCGGCGGCTCCGCGGGGGCGGAAGGCCGGGCGGACTCCGAGGGCGAGAGCCCTTCCGGCCCGGGGCACTGAATCCAGCCGTTCATACGTCACCTGAGCGCACCGGCCTTCCCGTAGGCCGGTGCGCTCGACTCTGCGCGGTGTAGATT
>NZ_JBHWZJ010000364.1:0-6961 GCF_042728415.1 Streptomyces sp. NPDC060198
GGTCCGTACGACCGCCGCGCCACCCGCACACCCCGCTTGACGTCACCCGCTCACGCTCGGCCCGGTGGTGACCACCGGGCCCCGCCGCCGTCGCCGTGCACCGGCATCAGGCTCCGACGACCCCGTTGGAGTAGGACTTCATGAAGTACGTCCCGAAGCCGTTCTGTACCGGGTCGCCCGCCTTGTCGATGCAGTGCAGGATTCCGCCGCCGGCCGCGTCGTTGAGGCAGACCGTCATCAGGTCGGTGAAGACGACGCCGGGGGTGTTCGGGACCTCGTAGGCGGCGTCGGTGTAGATGTTCGCGCCGAGGTTGAAGAAGCAGTAGCTGCCCAGGCCCCAGGCGTGGTGCTCGCGCACGTTGTCAGCGACCTTGTAGGCGGCGTACCCGAGGGCGGAGCCGTGGCGCCAGGCCGACTGCGTGGGCACGTCGTAGGGGTGCTCGTTCTGGAAGAAGTAGGTGCGGCCGTGTTCGCCCTGCCACACCACCTCGTACTTCTGGTAGTGCTCGACGAAGAGCCCGTACACGGTGACGTGGTCGCCGTCCACCACGATGCCGGTGTCGGCGGGGTTGACCGTCCAGCCGACGGTGCCGTCGAGACCGTGGTCGGCGCGCCAGAGCCAGAGGTGGTCGCAGATCACGTCGTTGCTGTCGACCTGGACGCTGACACCCGCGCCGCCGGCGATCGCACCGCCGATGCGGGCGACGATGTCGAACAGCACGGTCGGGTCGGCCTTGTGCCGCAGCCGGCTCCGGCCCTTGCCGACGCGTACCAGCACCGGCGTGTGCTTGGAGGCCGCCTCGACCAGCAGCCCGGCGAGGGTGACACCGGCGACGTCGGCGACCTCGATCACGGTGTTGCCGCGGGTGGAGCGCAGGGTGGTCAGGCCGAGGCCGAGCACCACGGTGCCGGCGCGGTTGACCCGAAGCGGCGCGGAGATGTCGTAGATGCCCGGCGTGAACAGGAGGTTCTTGCCGTGGGCGAGGGCCTGGTTGATCTCGGCGGCCGAGTCGCCCGGCTGGGCCACGTGGAACCGCGACAGCGGGATGCTGTGCCCACGGGCCTGACCGTGTTCCCAGGTCGTACCGGTGCTGTTGGAGCGCAGTGCGGGCACGAAGACCTGGTAGGAGCCGTGGCGGTCCACGGTGAGGAAAGGCTTCTCCCGCACCACGGGGGTGCGGTCGATGGTGGTCATCGGCGGGGCCGGGAAGGACTGGGCGGGGGCGCCCTCGGTACCGACGAACACCATGTTCCAGTTGGAGCCGGTCCAGCTGCCGAAGGTGTCGTTGCGCGACAGCCACTGCTGCTGGGAGCCGGAATCGACCTGTCCGTCCACCTTGCTGTCGACCAGGAAGCCGCCGCTGGACCACTGGTTGCCGGGCGGGCTCGGCATCAGGGTCATGTTCCCCTTGATGTGAACGCGGCGCATCGGGGCCGCCTGGGAAACCGCCCAGCGCTCCAGCCCGTCCGGCGGCACGATGGTCAGGTTCTCCGCGGCCCGCCAGAAGTTCTGGGTGCCGTTTCCGTCGAACCACTGTGCATCGACGGTGACATGACCGTTGATCACCACGTCGGAGGGGCTCGCGCCGAGGCCGAGGACGTGCGTGTAGAAGCCGACGTTGATGTCGACGGTGTAGGTGCCCGGCTTGAATGCCAGGGCGAAGCGCTCGTCGCCGAACTGGTTGGACTCCTGGATGGCGAACACGGCGTCGACCTCGGCCTGGATCGAGGCGTCGCTCATGGACGGGTCGAAGACCAGGACGTTCGGGCCGAGCGCGGAGGAGGCGTGGCCGGTTCGGTGCTCGTCGAAGGCGTGGCCGGAGCCGTGCTTGTCGGAGTCCGCGGCCGACGCGAACGCCGGTGCCGAAGCGACTCCGCTGATCAGCGGGACCGAGGCAGCGGCAGCGGCTGCCCCGCGCAGCACACTACGGCGAGAGGGAATCATGGACACGGCTCTCCCTGCATGGCGTGAATGGACGGGGCCGTCACCGGGCCCCAGATCTCTGAGAGCGCTCTCTCAGCCACGAAGTGAATCACCGCGCATGTGGAGCGTCAATGCGCTTGCACCAAGGGGGATTTGAAGGCCCGCACGTCGACCGGACGAAGCCGTGAGAAGCGCACGATTCCACCCACGGCCCCTGAACCCGAGGAACGGGACCGACGGTTGCCCGGGCCGGCCGACCCCGGTCCTCCGGTGCTGAACCGAGCACCCGGCGTGATCCGTCCTGCACGGGCGTCACCGCGGGACCACTCGCACGAGCCCGTGGTCCGAGCTGGCGAACGGTCCGAGACGGACTTACCGGAGCCTGGACGACGGCTCTTTCCGCGGCGGCGGACAATGAGCTCTCAGGGAACCTCCGGCAGTTGGGGCCGGAGCGGAATCAGGACACGGGCGGCGGATCGTGCCGGGGCCGCAGGCGTACGGGCGGTGCGACGACCGCGCCGCGGCCACCGCCCGTCTCCGGTACGGCACGATCCGCCGGACGGAACCTCAGGAGGGGAAGCATGACCGAGAAGAGCGACACCCGATCCGCCGCCGGTGAAGCGCCGAAAGCACCACCGAGCCGACTGGGGCGACTGATGCGCTGGGTCCCTCTGACCGCCCCCGTCCTGCTGTGGGCGGTGCCGTGCTGGGTTCTCCTGCACGCCGGGCAGCACTGGCCGTCCCCCGTCACGTTCATCGGCACCGCACTGTTCGTCCTCGGCCTGGTCGGTATGCCGCTCGCGATGGTGCGCGGCCACGGCCGGCGCCAGCGGGACCGGGCGGCCATCGTCGGTGACACGCTGCTGGGCAGCATCTGGGTCCTGTTCACCTGGTCGGTTCTGTTCGGCGTCCTGCTGCGGCCCACCCTGGCCGTGGCCGGGGTCGGTGACGGACAGGACCGGGCGCGCACCGTCACCTGGGCCGTCCTCGGAACAGCCGCCGTGCTGCTCGCCTGGGGGTACGCCGAGGCCCGGCGCGTGCCCCGTGTACGCCGACTCGACGTACGGCTCCCCCGACTGGGGGCCGGGCTGGACGGGACCCGCGTCGCACTGATCACCGACACCCACTACGGCCCCCTCGACCGCGCCCGCTGGTCCGAGCGGGTGTGCGAGACGGTGAACACCCTGGAAGCCGACCTGGTCTGCCACACCGGCGACATCGCGGACGGCACGGCCGAGCGCCGTCGCGCCCAGGCCGCCCCGCTCGGCACCGTGCGGGCGACTCGGGCCCGCGTCTACGTCACCGGCAACCATGAGTACTACAGCGAGGCCCAGGGCTGGGTCGACCTGATGGACGAACTCGGCTGGGAGCCGCTGCGCAACCGCCATCTGCTGCTCGAACGCGGCGGTGACACCCTCGTGGTCGCCGGCGTCGACGACGTCACCGCGGAGTCCTCCGGGCTGGCGGGGCACCGGGCCCACCTCGCCGGAGCCCTCCAGGGCGCCGACCCCGAACTCCCCGTCCTCCTCCTCGCCCACCAGCCCAAGTTCATCGACCGGGCGGCGGCCCACGGCGTCGACCTCCAGCTCTCCGGCCACACCCACGGGGGCCAGATCTGGCCATTCCACCACCTGGTCCGCCTCGACCAGCCGGCCCTCGCCGGACTCAGCCGCCACGGAACCCGGACCCTCCTCTACACCAGCCGCGGCACCGGTTTCTGGGGCCCGCCCTTTCGCATCTTCGCACCCAGCGAGATCACCCTGCTCGTGCTCCGTTCCCCGCGGTAGGGCCTGCTCCTGCGGGCGCTCCCGGGTGTCCTGGCGCGGGCTCCCGGGAGCGCCGGCCGGAGGGCAGTACCCCTGCGCTTCGTCCACTCCCCGATGAAGACCTTCCGGGTACGGGACAGGAGCACCGCCGAACCGCGGGGCGTGCCCCCACCCGACCGCCCCGGGCGCCGAGCTCGGCGTTCAGCCTCCGCCCACCTTGGCGCGCCGAGTCACAGCCGGGCTTCGCCGTTCGGCGGACAGGGGACCCGCCGGGGGCCGATCAACGAGGTGCGAGGTGATCCGGGTTCAGGTGGTTGCGCCGAGCGCGTGGAACCCGTCGCGGTCAGACGCAGGCCGGGCACAGGCCGCGGTAGGTGATCTCCACCGAACCGACGGCGAACCCGAACCGCTCGCTCTCGGGCAGGTCACCGAGGGCGTCGCCGGCCGGGTGGACGTCGCGGACCGTGCCGCAGCCGGAGCACACCAGGTGCTGGTGGGGGCGGTGCGCGTTCGGGTCGTAGCGCTTGGCCCTGCCGACGGTGGAGACCTCCAGCACCTCGCCGAGCGCGACGAGTTCCCCCAGGGTGTTGTAGACGGTCGCACGGGAGATCTCGGGCAGTCGCGCGGCGGCCCGCAGGTGCACCTCGTCCGCCGTAAGGTGCACGTGATCGCCGTCGAGGACCTCCGCGACGACACGCCGCTGCGAGGTCAACCGCCAGTCACGGTCCCGCAGCCGCTGAAGGAGGTCGCTCATCCCGTCTCACCTGCTCCGCTTCGCGGGGTACGAGCCGCCCGGAACGAGTCCGACGACACCACGCCCCGACCGATATGGCTCTAACGCACTTCTTGACTTGGACGAAGTCCATCGTAGGATCTATTCCGGCGACATCCAAGAGACAGGAAGACTCCGGTACGGCAGCAGAGACACGTGACGGGGCACCGCCGGTCGAGCATCAGGTGCTGGTCGGACGCCCCCTTCGTCGCACCGCCAGGGACCGTCAGGTCCGGTGGCCCGTGAGGCGATCGGGCGGCGCGCGACGAGACCCTGGCACCCGGAGTGCCCTTTCTGCACCGCCCGAATCCTCCTCCCCCGTTCAGCGCCCCACGACCCACCGGGTCCGGAAGGACTTCCCATGACCGAGAACCCCGAGTCGCACGTCTTCGATCCCGTCGTTCCGGACTCGCCCGAGACGGCCATTCCCGAGGTGCCCGAGGCTCAGGCAGCCGGCTGCCCCGTGGCGCACGGCCGGGCGCCGCACCCCACCCAGGGCGGCGGAAACCGCCAGTGGTGGCCGGACCGCCTCAATCTGAAGATCCTCGCCAAGAACCCCGCCGTGGCGAACCCGCTCGGCGCGGACTTCGACTACGCGGCCGCGTTCGGCGGACTCGACCTGCCCGCGGTGAAGCGGGACATCGCCGAGGTGCTCACCACCTCGCAGGACTGGTGGCCGGCCGACTTCGGCAACTACGGGCCGCTGATGATCCGGATGGCCTGGCACAGCGCCGGCACGTACCGCATCAGTGACGGCCGCGGTGGCGCGGGCGCCGGCCAGCAGCGCTTCGCCCCGCTGAACAGCTGGCCGGACAACGGCAACCTCGACAAGGCCCGCCGCCTGCTGTGGCCGGTCAAGAAGAAGTACGGCCAGGCGCTGTCCTGGGCCGACCTGCTGATCCTCACCGGCAACGTCGCCCTGGAGACCATGGGCTTCAAGACCTTCGGCTTCGCCGGTGGCCGCGAGGACGTCTGGGAGTCGGAGGAGGACGTCTACTGGGGCCCGGAGACCACCTGGCTCGACGACGAGCGCTACACCGGCGACCGCGAGCTGGAGAACCCGCTCGGCGCGGTCCAGATGGGCCTGATCTACGTCAACCCCGAGGGCCCCAACGGCAACCCGGACCCGATCGCGGCCGCCCGCGACATCCGCGAGACCTTCCGCCGGATGGCGATGAACGACGAGGAGACGGTCGCCCTCATCGCCGGTGGCCACACCTTCGGCAAGACGCACGGCGCGGGTCCGGCCGAGAACGTCGGCGCGGACCCCGAGGGCGCCCCGCTGGAGGAGCAGGGCCTCGGCTGGCGCAGCACCTACAAGACGGGCAAGGGCGGGGACGCCATCACCAGCGGTCTGGAGGTGACCTGGACCAGCACCCCGACCACGTGGGGCAACGAGTTCTTCCACAACCTCTTCGCCTACGAGTACGAGCTGACCAAGTCCCCGGCCGGCGCGCACCAGTGGATCGCCAAGGACGCCGAGGCGACCATCCCGCACGCGCACGACGCGTCGAAGAAGCAGAAGCCGCAGATGCTCACCACCGACCTGTCGCTGCGCTTCGACCCGGCCTACGAGCAGATCTCGCGCCGCTTCCACGAGAACCCGGAGGAGTTCGCGGACGCCTTCGCGCGCGCCTGGTACAAGCTGACGCACCGCGACATGGGCCCGATCCAGCGCTACCTGGGGCCCGAGGTGCCCTCCGAGGTGCTGCTGTGGCAGGACCCGCTGCCCGCCCGCACCGGTGAGCCGCTGGACTCCGCGGAGATCGCCTCGCTCAAGGAGCTGGTACTCGCCACGGACCTGACGGTGGCGCAGCTGGTCTCGGCCGCCTGGGCCTCGGCCTCGTCCTTCCGCGGCAGCGACAAGCGCGGCGGCGCCAACGGTGCCCGGGTCCGTCTGGAGCCGCAGCGCGGCTGGGAAGCGAACGACCCGGACGAGCTGGCGCAGGTCCTGCGTGTCCTGGAAGGTGTGCGGGAGTCCTTCAACGCCAAGGGAGGCAAGCAGGTCTCGCTGGCCGACCTCATCGTTCTCGCGGGCGGCGCAGCCGTCGAGCAGGCGGCCAAGGACGCCGGCGTCCAGGTGGAGGTGCCCTTCACCGCGGGTCGTGTGGACGCCACCCAGGAGCAGACGGACGTCGAGTCCTTCGCCGCGCTGGAGCCCGCGCACGACGGCTTCCGCAACTACACCGGCAAGGGCAGCCGCCTGCCCGCGGAGTACCTGCTCCTCGACCGGGCCAACCTGCTGACGCTGAGCGCCCCGGAGACCACGGTCCTGGTCGGCGGTCTGCGCGTGCTGGGCGCCAACACCGGCGGATCGAAGCGCGGTGTCCTCACCGACCGGCCGGGCACGCTGACCAACGACTTCTTCGTGAACCTGCTCGACCTGGGCATCACCTGGAAGTCGACGTCGTCGGCGCAGGACGAGTTCGAGGCCCGCGACGTGTCCGGCCGGGTCAAGTGGACCGGTACGCGCGCCGACCTGGTCTTCGGCTCCAACTC
>NZ_JBHWZJ010000365.1:0-6923 GCF_042728415.1 Streptomyces sp. NPDC060198
GGCCGGTCCGTCGGAATACTTCCGGCGGGCCGGCCACCGGCGTGTCCGGGACCCGGCCGCCGTGGCCCGGCGGCTCGGGGCGGGCCCGGCTCCGACCCCGAATTGTTACTCGCCGCAAGATCATCCGTCGGTAGGATCGTTCTTCGTCCTTGCTCAGGAACTGACCTATTTCCAGGAGACATTGGTGTTCATCGGTAGAATTCTTCCGGCCGCAATCGTCCTGCCCGTCCTCGTGCTTGCTTCGGCCTGCAGTGCGGACACGCACGACAAGGCCGCGGAGAAGAAGCCCGCGGTCGCCGGCAAGGAGTCGCCGAGCAAGCAGGACGAGGCCGCCGAGAAGGCCACCGAGAACGCCAAGAAGATGGGCGCCGTCCCGCCCGCCGAATTGGAGAAGGCGGCTCTTTCCGGAAAGGCCGCCGGGTACGAGATGAAGAAGGTCTCCGAGGCGGAGGTTGCCGCCGGGCTGGACATGAAGGCCGACAAGAAGGAGTGCCAGCCCCTGGCCAGTCTGGCGGGCGGGACCACCAGTATCGCGCCGGTGAGCCTCGTGCACCGCTCTCTGGAGCCCTCGGACGCCAAGAACGCGACGGTCGGCTCCATGTGGCTGGCCTCGCACTCCGAGAAGAACGCGAAGCAGGTCATGAACGACCTGCGCACCGCGTTGAAGGAATGCCCGAAGGGTTTCAAGACACTCGGCCTGGCCTACAAGGCCGTCAAGCGGCTCGGTGACCCGGATCTCGGGGACGAGGCTGTCAGCTACGACATCACCACCGCCGTCTCCGACCAGACGATTCCCACGACCTACACGGTCGTGCGGCACGGCGGTGTGATCGCCGCCTTCTACGGGGTCAACATGCTGGACACGAAGAAGGCCGCCGTCCCGGCGAAGCTGGTCGAGGAGCAATTGAAGATGCTGGGCTGAGGAAACGTTCGACCGAGGAGAAACAAAGGAACAGAAACCACAGAATGCCTGGGCCGTGAATCCGACCCAGGCATTCCGCGTTCACGGCGACCGCCGGGGACAGCGCCGCATCGCGGCACCGCCCCCGGCGGATCCGGCCGACCGCGGTCAGCCGATCTGCCCCGATTCTGCGGGGAATTCCGGCGGCCAGGGTTCACGCGGGTCGTACAACGACTGCCGCTCCCCCATCGCCTCGTAGTCCGCCTCTCGCCAGGACGGCCGGCCGCTGCGGACGAAGCTGTCGCCGTCCCGCTCCAGCATCCAGGTGTAGGCGGCGTCCTCGGCGGAGATGCCGTGCCGTTCGCTGAGCACGCCGAACTCGGCCGCGTTCGCCCGCCGGACGTAAAGCCCGTTCTCGTAGAGAGGCTTGAGGAACATCAGCGAGACATGGCCGAAGTAGACCTCGACCCGTGTCGTGGTCCGGTCCACCAGGGTGGCCTCACTCGTCAGAAAGAGCTGCCGGTGCGAAGGGTTGAACCCGCTGACTCTGAAGAGTCGCCCTTCCCGGACGAAATCTGCCATTCCCATCATCTGATCATACATCGGGCACCATCTCGCCGTTGGCATACTTGAAGCGCTCCGGATAGACCCGTACGACCTTGCCCGCATCGTTGGTCATGTACCACTCGATGGACGACCACGGACGCGCCTCGGTCCTGACGGCCGTACGGAGTTTGCCCATCTCCCACGCGGTTCCGTAGCCGGTGGACTGGATGACCTCCCAGTTGCTCTTCTCGATCGTCTCCGCTCGCGCCAGAAGCGACGCCAACGCCTCGTCGGCGTTCTTGGCACCGGCGACACCGTCCAGGGTCACGGAGATCTTCACGGTCTCGTTGGCCACCGCGTTCTCCACGCCCACCGTCCAGATGGCACGCTTCCCCATCCCCAGGCCCTCCGCCAGTTCGGCGGAGTACGCGTCACCGTTGAACGTGTGCGAGCCGGAGATGGACTTGGCCAGGTTGTCCGAGTAGGGATTGACCCCGAGGACGACGTGATCGCCGTCCTTCACCAGGTCCTTGAGGAACTTCCTCGCGCATTCGGTGACGTCGTCCGCGCCGGCCGCGGCGGCAGCGAACACCGTAACCTTGAAGGTCGCGGGGCCCAGCTTCGCGCACGCCTCGGAGAGCTTCCGGATGACCCGGCTGATGATGCCCTGGACAGCTCCCTCAGTCAGACCGAGGGAGCGGAGCGCCAGCCAGGCGTCGGTGAACGCGATCCCGGTCTTGAGGGAAGCGTCCAGCGCCGTCACCGCCGCCTTGGCCGCCTTGAAGAGCGCGCCGGCCACGAACCAGCCCGCTACCCAGGCGCAGTCGGTGCCGCTTCCGCCGGAGACGAACGGCGTGATCAGTTTGGCGCAGCCGATGAAGTCGCCGAGCAGGATGTCAATCGGGTCGATGCCCGAGTTGAACTCGACCATCGTCAGCGTGTAGGACATCCGCTCGGTCGTGGGGTCCGAGACCTCGGGGCCGAGGTATACCGTGTCCGCTTCCGGGCAGCTTCCCGAGTAGGACTGCGACTCGGCCAGGCACATGAACAGGTCGACGTGCGACCTGTAAGTGACGTCGGCCGTGATGGTGCAGTCGCCGAAGTGGATGATCGGGTTGCAGTTGTCCTTGTCGACGTTCTTCGGGTCGCCGATGTACTCGATGTGGTCGAGGACCGGCCACACCCCACCGATCCCGGTGGTGGCACCCTGCGTGATCTGGTCGTTGTTGTCCTGCTTCTCGGTACGGTCCGCAGCCTGCTGAGCCTCGTCCGCCGCGTCCCACGCGCCGTCGGCGGCCTCTTCCGCCGCCGTCGCGTCGGTCTCCGCCTGGGTGGCGGTGTCGCGTGCGCTGGCCGCGTCTTCCTCGGCCTGGGTGGCCGTGGCGCGGGCCGAAGCGGCGTCGTGCTCCGCCTCGGTGGCGGCGGCGTCCGCCGCTGCCGCGTCCGTGGCGGCGTCGTTCGAGGCCGTCCAGGCCCTCACCACGTCCGCGCCCGCCGACTGGACGTAGCCGTCGGCACGGTTCGCCGACGCCTCGGCGAGCTTCGCGTCCTTCGCGGCCTGGGTGGCCGAGGCCTGGGCCCGCTGGTACGCCTTGGCGGCGCGGGCCGCGTCGGACGCGGCCGCTGCCGATGCCTCGGCCGCGAGCTTCATGTCTGCCGCGGCCTGGGCGGCGAGGGCCTTCGCCTCCGCGGAGAACCCCTGGGCGAGATCGGCGGTGGCGGTCGCCGCAGCCGCCTGCTGCTGCGAGACCGTCAGGGACTGCTGGCCGGTGAGTGTCGCGAACGCGGCCGAACTGTCGTTCTCCTGGTACGGCGTGCCGAGAGCGATCGCCTCGTTCGCCGGCTTGATCACCGCTGCCGCGGAGTCCCGCGCCGCGAGTGACGACTGCACGGCCGCGAGCGCCTTGCCCGCGGTGACCGCAGCCCATGACGCCGTCTGCAGCGCCTCACTGCGCGCCGCGGTCGCTTCCTCCTTGGCCTTCTTGGCCGCGGCGGAAGCCTTCTCCGACTGTTCCTTGGCGCCCTTGGCATCGAGCGCCGCCGCCTCGGAGGCGTCGATCGCCTCGGCCGCGGCGGCATGGGCCGCGGCGGCGGAACCGACCGCCACCCAATACGAGGCCCAGGTGGCGTCGGAAGCCGCCTTGGCGCGCGCTGCCGCGCCCTGCGCCTTGGTGGCGGCCTCGCGGGCGGTGGTGGCCGCGGTCGTCGCCGCGTTCGCCGCGGCACGCGCGCTGGTGGCCGCCGTCGTCGCCGTGTCGGCGGCAGCCCGCGCGTCGGTGGCGGCGGCACGAGCGGCCTCGGCCGCGTCCGTACCGGCCACAGCCGCGGCGTGCGCCTCCAGGGCAGCGGCCTTCGCGCTCAGCGAGTCCCGCCGCTGCTCGGCCTCCAATGCCTTGTCGCGGGCGTCGACCGCGTCGCGCTCCGCCTGCTCGGCATCACCCCTGCGGGCCGACGCCGTACTTCCAGCAGCCTCCGCAGAGGTCCGGGCGTCACTGGCGATCCGGCCCTGCTCGGCCGCCTCCGCCTCCGATGCGGAAGCCTTGTCCCGCTCGCTCTCCGCGGTGGCCCGGTAGGCCGCGGCGTTGGCGCGCTCCAGTTCAGCGACGGCGCGCGATGCCTGGGCGTCGGCAGCGGCCTGGCGTGCGTCCTCCTCCTCCGCCAGGGCGGTTTCCTTGGCCTTCTTGGCGGTCGCGGCGTTCGCCGCGGCCGAGGCAGCGTAGGCGTCGGCGCTGTCCGCCGCCGCCTTCGCCTGGGCTGCCGCCTCCTCCGCGGCGACCCGCCGGAACTCGGTGTTCAGCGCGTGCGCCTCGGTCTGCGCCAGCGCGAGCAGCGCGGACGAGGTCTCGGCGGTGGCGTTGACGGCCTGAAGCGTGGTCTCCGTCGCCTTGGCGGCGGCCTCGGCGGCCGCGCCGGACGCGCGGGCGACCTGGACCGACTGCTGGGCGTACATCAAGCCCCGGCCGCGCGGGACTTCGGCCGCGTCGGCTATCGCCCAGGCGTCCTCCTGCGCGTCGACGGCCTTCTGCGCGGCGGCCTTCGCGGTGGCGGAGTGCGCCTTCGCGGAGGTGACCAGTGCGGCGACCTTGCCACGGGTGGTGGCGAGATCGGCGTTGGCCTTGTCGAACATCGCCTGCTTGGGCTTGAACAGGTCGTCCGGGTCGTTCTCCAGCGTGTCGTGCCAGACGCGCTGCCAGGTGAGGATCTGCTCGGCGCGCCACGCCTGGCCGATGGCTTCGACCATGTCGTCGGTGGCCTCACGCGTGGCGGCCGACGCGTCGGCCTCCGCCTGCGTGATCAGGGTGCGGGGCGCGGCCTGGGCGGCGTACTCCGCCTCCCACTCGGTATGTGCCTGCGCGGTCACCGCGGAGAGCTTGTTCCGCGGGTCGGTGGGTTCCGCGCTGTCACAGGTGGCCCAGGACTGCTTGAGGTTCTCCACCTCTTCGCGGAACTCCGGGCTGTCCTTGGCCGGGGCCTCGGTCAGGAAGCCGCCGTGCCGGAGGTAGGACGCGATGTCGCTGCCGGTGGTACCGCCCGCGTAGCGGGTGTTGGCCATCTCGCTGTCGCGGAGCATGACATCGGCGGTCCAGTCGTACCAGGAGTCCTTGCCCCGGTTGTCCTCGGTGATCTCCTTGGCGCGCGCGACGGACTCCGCGCCGGCGTTGCTGTGCCCGTCCCAGCCGAGACGGCCGGAGATCTTCTCCTGGGTGAAGAGGGTGAACTGCAGGACCTCTTCGTCGAAGGCCGGTACGTGCCATTCCATGTCGTCGCTGAAGAACGCCGACTCGGCGTACGGCTTGTTGGCCTTCTCCAGCGCGTTCGACCGGGCCGCCAGCGCGTCCCGGTAGTCGAACGCGGCCTGCACGTCACGGGTGCGTGCCTGGCCCAGCGGTTCGAGACCGATCCATCCGATGTCACCGACGGCCGCGCGCAGATCGGCATTGGTGCCGGACAGCGCCGCGACGGCCTCGGCCTTCATCTCGGGTCCGCCCGCGTGCAGCGCGACACCGGCGATGCACCGGTCCAGGCGCGGGGTGCTGCGGGTCGTGCCGATCAGTTCGGTGAGTTCGGTCAGCTTGCGCTGAGCGTCGTCGGCGTCGGTGAAGACCTGCTGGATGCCGGTGCTCACCTGCTCGATCGCCGCCGCGAGCGCGGGAATCCGGCCGACGACGACGGCGGACGAGGCGATGTCCACCAGGTCCCAGAGGCAGCTCTCGACGCCGCTGTAGCTCAGGCACTCCTTGACGTCGGCCACGCCGAGCTCGTCCAGGAGGATCTGTCCGCCGTGGGCCGCGACCCAGTCGAGGACGTGGACGGAGACGGCCGCGTACGCGTCGCGGTAGTCGTCGACACAGCTCTGGCCGCACTTGGCCAGCAGGATGGCTTCCTGCTGCTCACCCAGCTCGGCCCACGAGGAGGGACCACCCGGAATCGGGTAGTCGCCTTCCTCCATGGCCTGCTGGTGCTGCTGCTCGTTCTCCTCCCGCTGCTCCTTCTCCGCCTGGTCGGCGGCCTCCTCGGCGGCAGTGCTGTCGCCGTCGGCGTCCGAGGCGCGCTCCTCCGCCTCCTTGGCGTCCTTGTCCGCCTTGTCGGCCTGTGCCTTGGCCTCCGCGGCGGCCCGGGCCGCGCGGTCGTCGGCTTCGGCGGCCTTCAGGGCGTCGCGTTCGGCGTCGGTGGCCTCGCGGTCCGCGTCACCGGCGACGGTGTCGGTCGAGTTGGCCGTCTGCTGGGCACTGAGCGCGTCGTTGCCCGCCTGCTGCGCGTAGCCGGACGCCGTGTCGGCGGCCTTCTTCGCGCCTTCCCGGGAGGAGGCCGCGTCCTGGGCCGACTCCTGAGCCGCTGCCGCGGCGGCAATGGCGCGTGCCGAGTCTCCGGCGGCCTGTGCCGCCGCCTCGGCCGCGACCTTGACGTCGCCCTGGGCCTGTTCGGCGAGCTGCTGGGCGTCCTCGGCCGCCTGCTCCGCCTCCGCGGCCTTGGCCGCCGCGGCGGCCGCCTGCTGCTCGGCCACCGTCTTGGACTTCTGGCCGGTCAGGACGGCGAACGCGGCGGCGCTGTCGGTCTCCTGGTACGGCATGCCGAGCGCGATGGCGTCGGCCGATGCGGCCACCGCCTTGGTCGCGCTGTCCCGGGCTGCGAGAGCCGCCTGGCCTGCTGCGTAGGCCCGGCCCGCGGTGACCGCGGCCGAGTCGACGGCCTGCGCGGCCTCGATCCCTGCCGAGGTCGCCTCGTCGCCGGCCCGCTTCGCCAGGGCGGATGCCTGGTCCGACGCGGTGGCGGCGTTCCGGGCGCGAAGGGCCGCGTCGCCGGCGGCGTCGAGTGCCTTGGCAGCCTCGGCGCGTGCGGTCGCCGCGGCGCCGGTCGACGCGAGGTACGCCGACCACGCGGCGTCCGCGTCGGCCTGGGCCCGTCCGGCGGCCCCCTCGGCCTTCGTCGCGGCGGACCGCGCGGAGACCGCCGCGGCGGTCGCGTCGTCCGCCGC
>NZ_JBHWZJ010000366.1:0-6889 GCF_042728415.1 Streptomyces sp. NPDC060198
CCCGCAGGGTGTCCGCCCGCCCGGCCTGGGAGCTGTGAGCCGGTGCGTCAGCCCTTGAGCGCCGCGTCGATCGCCGTGGTGTAGTCGGCCACCGTCATGGGCGCGCTGTCGCTGCCCTCGGCGGTCACGTTCTTGCCGTCCATCTTCAGGGTCGGCGTGCCGGTGACCCCGCTGGAGTCGAAGGTCTTGGACATTTTGACGGCCCAGGCGTCGTAGGTGCCGTCGTTGACGTCCTTCTGGAACGCCTTGTTGTCCTTGAGCGCGTCCACCGTGTCGGCGACCTCGATGAGGTAGCTGTCCTTGGCGAACTTGTCGTCGGTCTCGTCGGGGTGGTACTTCGCCGAGTACAGCGCCGTCTTGTACTGGAGGAACGCCTCCGGGCTGACGTTCAGCGCCGCACCCAGGGCGCTGAGGGCGTTCTTGGAGCCCTCGCCGTTGTCGCTGTTGTCGATGAAGGTGGCACCGACGTACTTGATCTTGTACTTGCCGTCCGCGACGTCCTTGGTGACCGTCGAGCCGACGGTCTGCTCGAACTGGGCGCATATCGGGCAGCGGGAGTCCTCGTACATCTCCAGCGTCTTCTTCGCGGAGGACTCGCCGACGACGACGGTGGTGCCGTTGGTGCCGGAGGTGTTCTTCGGGGCGACCACCTTCGCGTCGCCCGCGGCCTCCCAGGCGTCCGGCTTGTTCAGCTCGTTGACGCCGTAGGCGACACCGCCGGCGATCGCCAGCACCGCCACGATCGAGACGCCGACGATGATCTGCTTGCGGGCCTTGTCCTTCTTGGCCTGGCGCTCGCGCTCGGCGCGCAGCCGCTCGCGGGCCGCTGCCTTGTTCGCCTGGTTGTTGCGGTTGCTCATGATGCGTTCTCCGTGGGACGTACGTGAAGGGTGGGTTGGGGGAGGGCTGCCGTAGCGGGCTCAGGCCGGCAGCGGCGGCCCTCTCCGGCCCACGGAGTGCGTGAAGAGCGGCCGGGCGGCGACGAACGGGCGCGGGCTCGGGAGGCGTCCAGCGCCCCGCACCGGCGGGCGGGACCCGCGGGCCACCGCCAGCGCGACCAGCAGCGGGTGGAACGCGAAGGCGGCGGCCGCCCGCAGCAGGGCCGCCAGCGCGGCCTCGCCGCGCCGCAGCCAGGCCGCCGCGAGCAGCCCGACGGCCACGTGCGCGGCGAGCAGCAGCCACGGGACGCCCGGCCCCGGGGGCAGCGGCAGCGCTGCGGCGGAGGCGGGATGACCGACCCCGGCCACCCGCGCCAGCGGAGCGCCCACCCCGTGGCCGCCGCAGAGCACGTCGAACCCCAGGGAGCGCAGCGGACCGGCCACCGGGCCGCCCGCCGCGCCGTAACAGAGCCGCTGCCCGGTGGTGAAGACCGTGTCGGCGGCGAGCTCCAGCGGGACCAGCAGCCCCGCTATCGCCCCGAACCCGCGCTCCCGGCCCGCCAGCGCGTACGCGACGGCGAACACCAGGCCCCCCACCAGCGCCAGCGCGGTCACCGGCAGGGCTTCGCGCGAGAGCAGGACGTGGGACGCCGAGGACAGCGTGACGACGAGCGCGGTGAAGAGCGCCGCGCGCGCGGTCCTGGGTCGCGTCCCTGATATGTCCATCGCCGGAGAGTCTCGCACGCGCCCCCGTAAACGACTCCTAAAGGTCCGGGACACGGCTGTCACGGACCCTGCCACAGGCCCTGGCGCGGACCCGTCAGAGGCCCGGGATGCGGCCGTTGCGGAAGAGGTCCACGAAGATCCGGTGGTCCCGGCGCGCCCGCGCGCCGTAGCTGTGGGCGAAATCGACGAGCAGATCGCCGAAGCCGTCCTCGTCGGCCGCGATGGCGGCGTCGATGGCCCGCTCGGTGGAGAACGGCACCAGCGAGTGACCGCTCTCGTCGTCGGCCGCCGCGTGCATGGTGGCCGTCGCCCGGCCCAGGTCGGCGACGACCGCCGCGATCTCGTCGGGCTCGTCGATGTCGGACCAGTCCAGGTCCACGGCGTACGGCGAGACCTCTGCCACCAGCTGTCCGGCGCCGTCCAGCTCGGTCCAACCCAGCCACGGGTCGGCGTGGTCCTGGAGCGCCCGCTGCGAGATCACCGTGCGGTGCCCCTCGTGCTGGAAGTAACCGCGCACCGACGCGTCCGTGATGTGCCGGGAGACGGCCGGGGTCTGGGCCTGCTTGATGTAGATCACGACGTCGTTCTCCAGGGCGTCGCTGTTGCCCTCCAGCAGGATGTTGTACGAAGGCAGCCCGGCCGAGCCGATGCCGATGCCCCGGCGGCCCACCACGTCCTTCACCCGGTAGGAGTCGGGGCGGGTCAGGCTCGACTCGGGCAGGGTCTCCAGGTATCCGTCGAACGCGGCGAGGACCTTGTAGCGGGTCGCCGCATCCAGGTCGACGGCGCCGCCGTCCGGGGCGAACCGGCGCTCGAAGTCGCGGATCTCCGTCATCGAGTCCAGCAGCGAGAAGCGGGTGAGCGACCGGGCCGTCCGGAGCGCGCCGAGCAGCGGGCCGTCGGCGGTGTCGAGGGTGAAGGGAGGCACCTCGTCGTTCTTCGCGCCGGTCGCCAGCGCGTGGATGCGCTCGCGGTACGCGGCGGCGTAGACCCGGACCAGCTCGGTGATCTGGTCGTCGCCCAGCGCCTTGGCGTACCCGATCAGGGCGACGGAGGCGGCGAAGCGCTTGAGGTCCCAGGTGAACGGGCCCACGTACGCCTCGTCGAAGTCGTTGGCGTTGAAGACCAGGCGGCCGTTGGCGTCCATGTAGGTGCCGAAGTTCTCCGCGTGGAGGTCCCCGTGGATCCAGACCCGGCCGGTGCGCTCGTCGAGGTACGGGCCGCCGAGCCGCTCGCGGGCCAGGTCGTCGTAGAACAGGCAGGCGGTGCCCCGGTAGAAGGCGAAGGCGGAGCCGGCCATCTTCCGGAACTTGACCCGGAAGGCGGCCGGGTCGGCCGCCAGCAGCTCACCGAAGGCGGTCTCGAAGACGGCGAGAATGCGCTCCCCGCGGTCTTCCGCGCCGCTCTGCTCTTCCGACATCGCTGGGTGCCTCCTGGTACAGGGCGTCGAACTGCGTCGAGCACCGTCGAACATGGCGTTCATGACAAAAGGGACGGGCGTCCCCGCCCCTCCAACGCGTGACCGTACTCGCAAGTGCCCGTCGTTCGTCAGCGCCAAGACGTAGACTTCCAGGCTGTCCCCCCGACATCCCCCAGCCGTCAGCCACCCGTAGCCCGTCCGTCACCGCGGGCCGAGTGCTGCGTGCGACATCCGTCATCCCCGGAGGCACAGCGCCGTGACCAAGCCGCCCTTCACGCACCTGCACGTCCACACCCAGTACTCCCTGCTCGACGGTGCCGCGCGGCTCAAGGACATGTTCGAGGCGTGCAACACCATGGGGATGTCGCACATCGCCATGACGGACCACGGCAACCTCCACGGCGCGTACGACTTCTTCCACTCGGCGAAGAAGGCCGGTGTGACGCCGATCATCGGCATCGAGGCGTACGTCGCCCCGGAGTCGCGCAAGCACAAGCGGAAGATCCAGTGGGGCCAGCCGCACCAGAAGCGCGACGACGTCTCGGGTTCCGGCGGCTACACCCACAAGACGATCTGGGCCTCCAACGCCACCGGGCTGCACAACCTCTTCAGGCTCTCCTCGGACGCCTACGCCGAGGGCTGGCTGCAGAAGTGGCCCCGCATGGACAAGGAGACCATCTCCCAGTGGTCCGAGGGCCTGATCGCCTCCACCGGATGCCCCTCCGGCGAGGTGCAGACCCGGCTGCGGCTCGGCCAGTTCGACGAGGCCGTGCAGGCCGCCTCCGACTACAAGGACATCTTCGGCGAGGGCAAGTACTTCCTGGAGCTGATGGACCACGGCATCGAGATCGAGCGCCGGGTCCGCGACGGACTCCTCGAAATCGGCAAGAAGCTGGACATCCCGCCGCTGGTGACGAACGACTCGCACTACACCTACGCGCACGAGGCGACCGCCCACGACGCCCTGCTCTGCATCCAGACCGGAAAGAACCTCTCCGACCCGGACCGCTTCCGCTTCGACGGCACCGGCTACTACCTGAAGACGGCGCAGGAGATGTACGCCGTCGACTCCTCCGACGCCTGGCAGCAGGGGTGCGACAACACCTTCCTCGTCGCGCAGCAGATCGACACCACCGGCATGTTCGAGGCGAAGAACCTCATGCCGAAGTTCGACATCCCGGACGGCTACACGGAGGTCACCTGGTTCCGCGAGGAGGTCCGGGTCGGCATGGACCGCCGCTTCCCGGGCGGCGTCCCCGACGACCGGCAGAAGCAGGTCGAGTACGAGATGGACATCATCATCCAGATGGGGTTCCCGGGGTACTTCCTCGTCGTCGCCGACTTCATCATGTGGGCCAAGAACAACGGCATCGCGGTCGGCCCCGGCCGAGGTTCCGCGGCCGGCTCGATCGTCTCGTACGCGATGGGCATCACCGACCTCGACCCGATCGAGCACGGGCTGATCTTCGAGCGGTTCCTCAACCCCGAGCGCGTCTCCATGCCCGACGTCGACATCGACTTCGACGAACGCCGGCGCGTCGAGGTGATCCGCTACGTCACCGAGAAGTACGGCGCCGACAAGGTCGCCATGATCGGCACGTACGGCAAGATCAAGGCGAAGAACGCGATCAAGGACTCCGCCCGCGTCCTCGGCTACCCGTACGCGATGGGCGACCGCCTGACCAAGGCCATGCCCGCCGACGTCCTCGGCAAGGGCATCGACCTCAACGGCATCACCGACCCCAAGCACCCGCGCTACAGCGAGGCCGGCGAGATCCGGGGGATGTACGAGAACGAGCCGGACGTCAAGAAGGTCATCGACACCGCCAAGGGCGTCGAAGGACTCGTCCGGCAGATGGGCGTGCACGCCGCCGGCGTGATCATGTCCAGCGAACCGATCGTGGACCACGCCCCGGTCTGGGTCCGGCACACCGACGGCGTCACCATCACGCAGTGGGACTACCCCCAGTGCGAGTCGCTCGGCCTGCTCAAGATGGACTTCCTGGGTCTGCGCAACCTCACCATCATGGACGACGCGGTCAAGATGGTGAAGGCGAACAAGGGCGTCGAGCTGGAGATGCTCGCCCTGCCGTTGAACGACCCCAAGACCTACGAACTCCTCTGCCGGGGCGACACGCTCGGCGTGTTCCAGTTCGACGGCGGGCCGATGCGCTCGCTGCTCCGCCAGATGCAGCCCGACAACTTCGAGGACATCTCCGCCGTCTCGGCCCTCTACCGGCCGGGCCCGATGGGCATGAACTCGCACACGAACTACGCCGAGCGCAAGAACGCCCGCCAGGAGATCACCCCGATCCACCCGGAGCTGGAGGAGCCCCTCAAGGAGGTCCTCGGCCTCACCTACGGCCTGATCGTCTACCAGGAGCAGGTGCAGAAGGCGGCCCAGATCGTCGCCGGCTACTCGCTGGGCGAGGCCGACATCCTGCGCCGCGTGATGGGCAAGAAGAAGGCCGACGAGCTGGCGAAGAACTTCGTCCTCTTCGAGGCCGGCGCCAAGAAGAACGGCTTCTCCGACGCGGCGATCAAGGCGCTCTGGGACGTCCTGGTGCCGTTCGCCGGATACGCGTTCAACAAGGCGCACTCCTCCGCGTACGGGCTCGTCACCTACTGGACCGCCTACCTCAAGGCGAACTACCCCGCCGAGTACATGGCCGCCCTGCTGACCTCGGTCAAGGACGACAAGGACAAGTCGGCGATCTACCTCAACGAGTGCCGGCGCATGGGCATCAAGGTGCTCCCGCCGAACGTCAACGAGTCCGAGGCCAACTTCGCCGCCCAGGGTGACGACGTGATCCTCTTCGGGCTCACCGCCGTGCGCAACGTCGGTACCAACGTGGTGGACTCGATCATCCGGTGCCGCAAGGCGAAGGGGAAGTACGCCACCTTCCCCGACTTCCTCGACAAGGTCGAAGCGGTCGTCTGCAACAAGCGCACCGTGGAATCGCTCATCAAGGCCGGTGCCTTCGACGAGATGGGTCACACCCGCAAGGGACTCGTCGCCCACCACGAACCCATGATCGACAACGTGGTCCAGGTCAAGCGCAAGGAGGCCGAAGGGCAGTTCGACCTCTTCGGCGGCATGGGCGACTCGGACGACGGCTCCTCCGAGCCTGGCTTCGGTCTGGACGTCGAGTTCTCCGACATCGAGTGGGAGAAGTCCTACCTGCTCGCCCAGGAGCGCGAGATGCTCGGCCTGTACGTCTCCGACCACCCGCTCTTCGGCCTGGAGCACGTCCTCTCCGACAAGGCGGACGCCGCGATCTCCCAACTGACCGGCGGAGAGCACAGCGACGGCGCGGTCGTCACCGTCGGCGGCATCATCTCCGGCCTCCAGCGGAAGATGACCAAGCAGGGCAACGCCTGGGCCATCGCCACCGTCGAGGACCTCGCGGGCGCCATCGAGTGCATGTTCTTCCCGGCCACCTACCAACTGGTCTCCACCCAGCTGGTGGAGGACACCGTCGTCTTCGTCAAGGGACGGCTCGACAAGCGCGAGGACGTACCCCGGCTCGTCGCCATGGAGATGCAGGTCCCCGACATCTCGAACGCGGGCACCAACGCGCCGGTGGTCCTCACCATCCCCACCGTGCGGATCACGCCCCCGATGGTCAGCCGCCTCGGCGAAGTGCTCTCCAGCCACCGGGGCGACACCGAGGTCCGCATCAGGCTCCAGGGCCCTCGCAAGACCACCGTCCTCAGGCTCGACCGGCACCGCGTCAAGCCCGACCCGGCGCTCTTCGGCGACCTCAAGGTGCTGCTCGGCCCGTCCTGCCTGGCCGGCTGACCGCGGCGGCACCCGGACACGACACGTGACCCGGTGCCCCCCGCACGACACACGAAGGGGCGC
>NZ_JBHWZJ010000367.1:0-6885 GCF_042728415.1 Streptomyces sp. NPDC060198
CAATAAGAGATACAACAACGAAACGTACCGTGTCCGGGAACTTAAATTCACAACACGCACGCCACGGACGGGTGAACACGGACGGGTGCCTCAGTCCAGGGTCACGGAGTTCCGCAGCGGGTCCCGCAGGTCCGTGCCGTGCGAGAGCCAGCGCTCCTGGAGCTCCTGGGCGCCCCGGACCCGCTTCCACGCGGCCTCGTTCGAGGTCATCGGGAGCAGCGGCAGGAAGCGGACCGGGTCCATCGGCCCGTCGAGCTCCAGGTCCTCCACCAGCCCGCCGGGCTCGGCCACCAGCACCGAGGAGAAGGGGGCGGACGGCCAGAGCGGGTCACCCAGGTCGAGGGAGGCGCCGGGGGCCACGATCACGCCTTCGACCTGCGGGGACGCCGCCAGTACGGCGAGCGGGCGCAGCACCTGGTCGGTGTCGGCCAGCCCCACGCGCACGGAGAGCACCAGCTCGGCGCGGGGGCCCTTCACCGGGTCGGCGAGCGGCGAGGTGGGGTCCGCCATGGGCTGGGCGGACATGCCGAGGGTGGCGTACCGGACCACGTCGCCGTCGAGGAAGCGCAGCACTTCGATGCGGTCCGTGCCGAGGAAGGTGACCGCGGCGCGGGCGTCCGGCTCTCCCAGGGCGTTGCGTAGCCGGGCTTCGACGAGCGCGAGAATTTCTTCCATGTCGCGAGCATAGAACGCGTATCGAACGGGCAAAGTAAGGGATTGGCCCTTGGCCGACTGATAGCCTGGCCGCCGGTCGGGACAGCGCGCGACGCGGCGCCCTCTCCGTCCCGACAGCACGTCGTCCCCCACGGGGGACCGACCGGAGGAGGTGGGGACTGCCATGGATCCAAGTCGACCGTGCAGTACCGAGCGCCCTTCCGTCCACACCGTTTCCCGGTGATTTCTTAAGCCCTCTCGGTCAGGGCTCGTGGCTTGTCGCACGGCGGAAGAGCATCCCGTTTTTGCCTGTCTGTAGCGAACGCCGTCGCCACCGCTCCGCGGTGCCGCCCGCTTTGCGGACGTGGTTTCCACGTCTCCATTCCGGGCTGTTCCGCCTGCGCGCACCGCACGGCCCTTTCGTGTAGGAGCCTGCCATGTCCATGATCCGTGACCTGCGCGCCGCCGTGCGCCCGTCCCTGCGGCCCTCCCTCCGCAAGTCCCCCGCCCCGTACACCGGTTACGACACCACCCGCGACCCGTCCGCCTCCAGCGCCGTGGTGGACTGCGCGGTCTACCGCGACGGCCGCCGCATGGAGGCCTCCGCCTGCCAGACCCCGCACGAGGCGATGCTGCGGGTGCGCGAGGGCGGCGGCTTCGCCTGGATCGGGCTGCACGAACCCACCGAGGCCGAATTCGCGGTCATCGCCAGGGAGTTCGGGCTGCACCCGCTGGCGGTGGAGGACGCGGTCCACGCACACCAGCGGCCGAAGCTGGAGCGGTACGACGACACGCTCTTCACCGTCTTCAAGACCATCCACTACGTCGAGCACGCCGAGCTCACCGCGACCAGCGAGGTCGTCGAGACCGGCGAGGTGATGTGCTTCACCGGCCGGGACTTCGTGATCACCGTCCGGCACGGCGGCCAGGGCTCGCTTCGCGCGCTGCGCCACCGCCTCCAGGACGATCCGGAGCTGCTCGCCAAGGGCCCGTCGGCCGTGCTGCACTCCATCGCCGACCACGTGGTGGACGGGTACATCGCGGTGGCCGGTGCGATGCAGGACGACATCGACGAGGTGGAGATCGACGTCTTCTCCACCCCGGCGAAGGGCAGCGCGCGCGGCACCGACGCCGGGCGGATCTACCAACTCAAGCGTGAGGTGCTGGAGTTCAAGCGGGCCGTCTCGCCGCTCCAGCGGCCCATGCAGCTCCTCAGTGAGCGGCCGATGCGGCTGATCGACCCGGACATCCAGAAGTACTTCCGTGACGTGGCCGACCACCTCTCCCGGGTGCAGGAGGAGGTCCTCGGCTTCGACGAGCTGCTGAACTCGATCCTGCAGGCCAATCTGGCGCAGGCGACCGTCACCCAGAACGAGGACATGCGCAAGATCACGTCCTGGGCCGCCATCGTCGCCGTACCCACGATGATCTGCGGGGTCTACGGCATGAACTTCGAGCACATGCCGGAGCTGGAGTGGACGTACGGCTATCCGATGGTGCTGGGCGTCATCGCCGTGGTCTGTTTCTCCATCCACCGGACGCTGAAGCGCAACGGCTGGCTGTAGTCCCCCTCGGGCCCACGCGCGCCCGTACGGCGGGCCGTTAGGCTCTTCGCCATGACTGCTGACTCGCTGCTCGGGCAGGCCCTCGTCGAGGAGGCCACCAAGAAGTCCGGCCTGGTCTGGGTGCGCGCCTCCGGCGCCGCCCGGGCGCTCTGGCACGTCTGGCACGAGGGCGCGGCGCTGCTCGTCGGCGGACCCGGCGAGCAGCCGCTCCCGGACGGGCTGACGGCCCGCGCGCGGGCCGAGGTGACGGTGCGCAGCAAGGACAAGGGCGGCCGGATCGTCGCCTGGACCGCCGAGGTGGACGAGCTCGCCCCGCACTCCGAGGAGTGGGAGGCGGCGGTCGCGGAGCTGAAGGGGAAGCGGCTGAACGCACCGGACGCGGAGCGGCTCACCGAGCGCTGGGCGAGCGACTGCCGGGTGGTGCGGCTGACGCCCGTGGCGCACACCACCGACCTGCCGGACACCTCGCTCGCCGCCCGCCCGCTCGCCACCCCGGCGATCACCCGCGAACCGGTACCGGCCGGGCTCCCCCGGCTGCTGCTGAAGAAGCGCCGCCGCGCGGATTGAGCACGGCCCGGCCGGACCGACGGCCGGGCACGGTTCAGCGGGCCGTTTTCCCGGACGCGGCGCCGACGAGACCGTCCAGCCATGCCTGGTGCCCGTTGAGCATCGGGTTCGGACCCTCAGCCGGAATCCTTCGGCAGCTGGCCGCTGTAGTCGACGGTGTCGTCCCTGGGCGGGGCCGCCAGTTCGAAGGAGCGGCCCCATTCGGCGAGGGTGACCGTGCCGCCACCGCCGCCGCGCGCCACCCGGACGGGATAGGGGGTGCCCTTGAGCGACACGTCGAGTGCGCCGCCCTCACCCTTGCCGCCCAGGATCTGGATGGTGGGGACGCCGGTGACCTTGTCCCGGTCGCCCTTGCTGACGGTGCCGTGCAGGGCGAGGAGCCCGTCGAGCAGGGTGCCCTTCTCGGTGAAGCCGCGCAGCCGCTTGTACGTGGGGTCGTCCTCGGGCACCTTGACGTACTTGCCGTCCAGTTTCTTGGCGGCCTCTTCGTCGCCGTCCCCCTCGTCCCCGTCCTGTGCATCCTGCTCGGCGTTCCAGAAGGCGGCGTCCGCCTTGAGGTAGAGGTCGTCGCCGACCCGGAGGACGGCGAAGGTGTTCTCCCGCGAGGTGACGGAACCGGTCCCGCCGTCGGCGTTGAGCCGCATGTCGAGGGTGTAGCTGCCGTCCTTGCTGATGAGGGTGCCCGCCAGGTGGACTGCCGTGGCGGCGTCGGCGGCGGCTCTGGCCCGGGTGTCGATCTCGGTGGCGGAGAGCTTGCCGATTCCGTTCGTACCCTTGTCGGGGTCGTCGCCCGCGCAACCGGTGAGGCCCAGGGCGAGTCCCGCCCCGAGTGCCACGGCGAGCGCGGTGCGTCCGGCCCGTACGGCGGAAGCGTAGGAGGTCACGCGTGCTTGCCTCTCGTCATACGTGTGGGATGGCAAGCGGCAGCGTACCCGGGGTTCGGGTATCACCCGGAAGGGAGCCGTCCGGGGGTGCTCCGGGGCCGGTACACAGCGGTACACAGCGGTACCGGCTAGCCTGAATCCGGCATACCGGCGTCACCCGACGCCCCTGACGTGCCGTGGCACGACCACGTCGGGCACGGCACGCGGCAACCGGCACGGAAGGGGTGCGCGATGGCATCGGGCGCGCCCAGGGTCTACGTCTCGCACCTCTCCGGGGTCCCGGTCTTCGATCCCAACGGCGACCAGGTCGGCCGGGTCCGCGACCTGGTGGCGATGTTGCGCGTCGGCGGCAGGCCGCCCCGGCTGCTCGGCATGGTGGTGGAGGTGGTCAGCCGACGGCGGATCTTCCTGCCGATGACCCGGGTGACGGGCGTCGAGTCCGGCCAGGTCATCACCACCGGCGTGGTCAACATGCGGCGCTTCGAACAGCGTCCCACCGAGCGTCTGGTGCTCGGTGAGTTCCTGGACCGGCGGGTGCGGCTCGCGGAGAGCGGCGAGGAGGTCACCGTCCTCGACGTGGCCATCCACCAGCTGCCGGCCCGCCGCGACTGGGAGATCGACAAGTACTTCGTCCGCAAGGGGCGCGGTGGGGCGCTGCGCCGCAAGGGCGAGACGCTGACCGTCGACTGGTCGGCGGTCAGCGGCTTCGCACTGGAGGAGCACGGGCAGGGCGCCGAGAGCCTGGTCGCCACCTTCGAACGGCTGCGCCCCGCCGACGTCGCCAACGCGCTGCACCACCTGACGCCCAAGCGCCGGGCGGAGGTGGCCGCCGCCCTCGACGACGACCGGCTCGCCGACGTGCTGGAGGAGCTGCCGGAGGACGACCAGGTGGAGATCCTCGGCAAGCTCAAGGAAGAGCGCGCGGCGGACGTGCTGGAGGCGATGGACCCGGACGACGCGGCGGACCTGCTCTCCGAGCTGCCCGAGGCGGACAAGGAGCGGCTGCTGACGCTGATGCGCCCGGACGACGCGGCCGACGTGCGGCGGCTGATGAGTTACGAGGACCGGACGGCGGGCGGTCTGATGACGACCGAGCCGATCGTGCTGCGCCCGGACGCCACCGTCGCGGACGCGCTCGCCCGGGTGCGGCAGTCCGACCTCTCCCCCGCGCTCGCCGCCCAGGTGTACGTCTGCCGGTCGCCCGACGAGACGCCCACCGGCAAGTACCTCGGGACCGTGCACTTCCAGCGGTTGCTGCGCGATCCACCGTTCGCCCTGGTCAGCTCGATCGTGGACAGCGACCTCGTGCCGCTGCCGCCGGACACCCCGCTGGCGGTGGTCACCAGTTATCTGGCCGCGTACAACCTGGTCTCGGTGCCCGTGGTGGACGAGAGCGGCTCGCTGCTGGGCGCGGTGACCGTCGACGACGTGCTGGACCACCTGCTGCCGGAGGACTGGCGGGAGACCGACTTCCACGGCGAGGAGGGGATCGCCCGTGGCCGCTGAGGAGCGTACGAAGGCGGCGTCCACGGGTTCTTCCGGGATGGTGCGCCCGCCCCGGTTCCGGCTGGACCAGCCGAAGTCGCCGCGCCGCCGGCTCCTTCCGGAGTACGACCCCGAGGCGTTCGGCCGGTTCTCGGAGCGGATCGCCCGCTTCCTGGGCACCGGGCGGTTCATCGTCTGGATGACGCTGATCATCATCATCTGGGTGCTCTGGAACATCTTCGCGCCGACCGCGCTGCGGTTCGACGAGTACCCGTTCATCTTCCTGACGCTGATGCTCTCGCTCCAGGCCTCGTACGCGGCGCCGCTGATCCTCCTCGCGCAGAACCGCCAGGACGACCGGGACCGGGTCACCCACGAGCAGGACCGCAAGCAGAACGAGCGGTCCATCGCCGACACCGAGTTCCTCACCCGGGAGATCGCGGCGCTGCGGATGGGCCTCGGCGAGGTCGCCACCCGCGACTGGATCCGCTCGGAGCTGGAGGACCTCGTGAGGGACTTGGAGGACCGGCGCGTCCTCCTCCCGTCCGAGAGTGACGAAGGCGACCGCTGAAGGGCTACCCGCGCGTAGCTCCACGCGCCGTAACATCGTCGTATGGCTACGGAAGACGCGGTGCGTGAAGCACTGGCGACAGTGAACGACCCGGAGATCCACCGCCCGATCACCGAACTCGGCATGGTGAAATCGGTCGAGATCGATCCTGACGGTGTGGTGGCTGTCACGGTGTACCTCACGGTCTCCGGCTGCCCGATGCGCGAGACCATCACCCGGAACGTGACCGACGCGGTCGCGGCGGTCGAAGGCGTCTCGCGGGTCGAGGTCACCCTCGACGTGATGAGCGACGAGCAGCGCAAGGAGCTGGCGGGCGCGCTGCGCGGCGGTACGGCCGAGCGCGAGGTGCCCTTCGCCAAGCCCGGGTCGCTCACCCGCGTCTACGCGGTCGCCTCCGGCAAGGGCGGCGTCGGCAAGTCCTCGGTGACGGTCAACCTCGCCGCGGCGATGGCGGCCGACGGGCTGAAGGTCGGCGTCGTCGACGCGGACATCTACGGCCACAGCGTGCCCCGCATGCTCGGTGCGGACGGCAAGCCCACCCAGGTCGAGAACATGATCATGCCGCCGTCCGCGCACGGCGTGAAGGTCATCTCCATCGGCATGTTCACCCCGGGCAACGCCCCGGTGGTCTGGCGCGGCCCGATGCTGCACCGCGCACTCCAGCAGTTCCTCGCCGACGTCTACTGGGGCGACCTCGACGTCCTGCTGCTCGACCTGCCGCCGGGCACCGGTGACATCGCGATCTCGGTGGCGCAGCTCGTGCCGAACGCCGAGATCCTCGTCGTCACCACCCCGCAGCAGGCGGCGGCCGAGGTCGCGGAGCGGGCCGGTTCGATCGCGGTGCAGACGCACCAGAAGATCGCCGGTGTCGTGGAGAACATGTCGGGCATGCCGTGCCCGCACTGCGACGAGATGGTCGACGTGTTCGGCAGCGGCGGCGGGCAGCGGGTGGCGGACGGTCTGACCAAGACGATCGGCGCCGAGGTGCCGGTGCTCGGTTCGATCCCGATCGACGTACGGCTCCGCGAGGGCGGCGACGAGGGCAAGCCCGTCGTGCTCTCCGACCCGGACTCCCCCGCCGGGCGCGCGCTCCGCTCCATCGCGGAGAAGCTGGGGGGCCGTCAGCGCGGCCTGTCCGGCATGTCGCTGGGCATCACCC
>NZ_JBHWZJ010000368.1:0-6885 GCF_042728415.1 Streptomyces sp. NPDC060198
CGCCCCCGCCGCCCCCGCCGCCTCCCGCCGGCGCCTGACGGGACGGCCGGACTCCGTCTACGCGCAGGCGATGCTCGCCAACGTCCTCAACCCGAAGGCGGCTTCCGTCTACCTGACCCTGGTGCCCCAGTTCATCGCACCGCACCGGTCCTTCGGCGGCCAGATCCTCACGCTGGCCACCGCCCACGCGCTGCTGATCGCGGTCTGGCTCCTCGCCTGGACCTTCCTCGTCCGGCGGGCGTCGCGGGCCCTGCGCAAACCCCGCTACGAGCAGCCGGCCGTCAGGACCACGTCGGCGGTGCTCGTCGCTCTCGGCATCCGGAGCGCGGTCGCGTAGGCCGATGCCGGCAACTCCGTATCCGCCCGGGGACCGTGGGCCGGGGCGGAACGCAGACCGCCCCCGTCCGGCAGGGGGGGTGCCGGACAGGGGCGGGGTTCTGGGCGGGACGCGGCCGGCCCGGTCGTGGTGACCGAGGGGCGGCCGGCGTCCCGGAGGGCGTCAGCCCTGGTGGGGGTAGGTGTACTCGGTCGGCGGGACCAGCGTCTCCTTGATGGCGCGGGTCAGCGTCCAGCGCTGCAGGTTCTGCGGGGCGCCGGCCTTGTCGTTCGTACCCGAGGCGCGGCCGCCGCCGAAGGGCTGCTGGCCGACGACGGCACCGGTCGACTTGTCGTTGATGTAGAAGTTGCCCGCCGCGTAGCGGAGCTTCTCCATCGTGTGGGCCGCTGCGGCGCGGTCGCCCGCGATGACGGAACCGGTCAGGGCGTAGTCGGAGACCGACTCCATCTGGTCCAGCATCGCGTCGTACTGGTCGTCCTCGTACACGTGGACAGCGAGGATCGGGCCGAAGTACTCGGTCGTGAAGACCTCGTTCTCCGGGTCGGTGCACTCGATGACGGTCGGGCGGACGAAGTAGCCCACCGAGTCGTCGTAGGTGCCGCCCGCGACGATCGTGCACGTCGGGTCGGCGGCGGCGCGGTCGATGGCGGCCTTGTTCTTCGCGAACGAGCGGTCGTCGATGACGGCGCCCATGAAGTGCGACAGGTCGGTGACGTCGCCCATGGTGATGGCGTCGACCTCGGCCGCGAACTTCTCCTTGAAACCGGAGTTCCAGATGGAGGCCGGGACGTAGGCGCGCGAGGACGCCGAGCACTTCTGGCCCTGGTACTCGAAGGAGCCGCGGGTCAGCGCGGTCTTCAGGACGGCCTGGTCGGCCGACGGGTGGGCGACGACGAAGTCCTTGCCACCGGTCTCGCCGACGAGCCGCGGGTAGGTGCGGTAGTTGGCGATGTTGTTGCCGACCGTCTTCCACAGGTGCTGGAAGGTGGGGGTCGAGCCGGTGAAGTGGATTCCGGCCAGGTCGCGGTGGTTCAGCGCGACCTCGGAGACGGCGATGCCGTCGCCGGTGACCAGGTTGATGACGCCCTTGGGCAGACCGGCCTCTTCCAGGAGCTGCATCAGCAGCACGGCGGCGTGGGTCTGCGTCGGGGACGGCTTCCACACGACGACGTTGCCCATGAGCGCCGGGGCGGTCGGCAGGTTGCCCGCGATGGCGGTGAAGTTGAAGGGCGTGATCGCGTAGACGAAGCCCTCCAGCGGGCGGTGGTCCATGCGGTTCCACACGCCGGTGGAGTTGGCCGGCGGCTGCTCGGCGAGGATCTGGCGCGCGTAGTGCACGTTGAAGCGCCAGAAGTCGACGAGCTCGCAGGGGGTGTCGATCTCGGCCTGCTGGGCGGTCTTGCCCTGGCCGAGCATCGTGGAGGCGGCCATCGTCTCGCGCCACGGGCCGGAGAGCAGCTCGGCGGCGCGCAGGATGATCGCGGCGCGGTCGTCGAAGGCCATCGCGCGCCAGGCCGGGGCGGCGGCGAGCGCGGCGTCGATCGCGTCCTGGGCGTCCTGCTCGGTGGCTCCGGCGAAGGTGCCGATGACGGCGCGGTGGTTGTGCGGCTGCACGACGTCGACGCGGGCGCCGCCGCCCATCCGCTTCTCGCCACCGATGGTCATCGGGAGGTCGATCGGGTTCTCGCCGAGCTCCTTGAGCTTCGCCTCCAGGCGGGCGCGCTCGGGGGAACCCGGGGCGTAGGAGTGGACCGGCTCGTTGACCGGCGCGGGGACCTGGGTGACAGCATCCATGAGTGCCTTGTCTCCTTGGTTCGTCGGGGTGGGGGGCGGGAGCCGGACTCAGCCCTTGGTGAGGATGGAGCGCGCGAAGAAGAGGAGGTTGGCCGGCTTCTCCGCGAGGCGGCGCATGAAGTAGCCGTACCAGTCGGTGCCGTACGCGGTGTAGACACGCATGCGGTGGCCCTCCGCGGCGAGGCGGACGTGCTCGTCGCTGCGGATGCCGTAGAGCATCTGGAACTCGTACTCGTCCAGCTTGCGGCCGGCCTGACGGCCGAGTTCCTGGGCGATGGCGACGAGACGCGGGTCGTGCGACCCGATCATCGGGTAGCCGTCGCCCTCCATGAGGATCTTCATGATGCGGACGTACGCCTTGTCGATCTCGGCCTTGTCCTGGTACGCGACGGAGGCGGGCTCCTTGTACGCACCCTTCACGATACGCACGCGGCTGCCCGCGGCGGCGAGGCGGCGGGCGTCGTCCTCGGTGCGGAACAGGTAAGCCTGGATCACGCAACCGGTCTGCGGGAAGTCCTTGCGCAGTTCCTCGTGGATGGCGAACATCGAGTCGAGGGTGGTGTGGTCCTCGGCGTCCAGGGTGACCGTGGTGCCGATGGCCGCGGCGGCCTCGACGACGGGGCGGACGTTGGCGAGGGCCAGCTCGTGGCCGTTCTCCAGCGCCTGGCCGAACATCGAGAGCTTGACGGACATCTCGGCCTTGGTGCCGAAGCCCAGGTCCTTCAGGCGTCCGACCAGCTCCAGGTAGGCGTCGCGCGCGGCAGCGGCCTCGGCGGGCGTGGTGATGTCCTCGCCGACCACGTCGAGGGTGAGCTCCAGGCCCTTCCCGACGGATTCCTGGACGACCGGGAGGACGTGGTCGACGTTCTCACCGGCGATGAAGCGGTCGACGACCTGCTTGGTGCCGGGCGCGGCCGAGATGAACCGGCGCATCCGGTCGCTGCGCGACGCGGCGAGAATCACGGGACCCAGCACGGGCACCTCCACGAAAGTACTGATGGACGACGGGACGACTGCGGGGACGGCCGCATGCCCTGGAGCCGGACGAAAGGCTTCGTACCGGTCCGGACCATGACAGCACGGAGAACCACGGTGAAATCTATGGATTGCACCGAACGTGTGCCATCGACAGCTGTCACGCATCCGCGCCCGCCACCTCATACATCTGTCTGAAGGGTGCGAGAATGGCGGGATGAAAGGCGACTATCAGGAACTCGTCGACGAGATCTCCGGACTGCTGAGCGCGCCCGCCACCCTGGAGAACCGCGACTTCGGCCTGATCGCCTTCGGCGTGCACGACAGCGACGACGACACCGCCATGGACCCGGTCCGTACCCGGTCGATCCTGACCCGCCGCTCCACGGCGGCGGTCCGCACCTTCTTCGAGGGCTTCGGCATCACCCGTGCCACCGGGCCGGTCCGCATCCCGGCGGGTCCGGAAGCCGGGGTGCACCTCAGCCGGATCTGCCTCCCGGTACGCCACCGGGGTGTGGTGCTCGGTTACGTCTGGCTGCTGGACACGGTCCCCGGCCCGACCGACGATCGGCTGGCGGCAGCCATGGACGTGGCGGACCGGATCGGGGCGCTCCTCGCCGACGAGGCCCGGGCGGGCGCGGACCTCTCCCGCGAGCTGGGCGCGGCCCTCACGGCGGGGCACGGCTGGCAGCGGGACATGGCGCTGACCGCGCTCCGGGAGGCGTTGGGCGCGGACGCCGACGGGCTGCACGCGGTGGTCTGCGTCTCCCCGTGGGCGGCGGACGACACCCCGTCGGCGCGGACGGTCCCCTCCGCGGCGGCGCTCACGGTGGTCGCCCCGCCGGCCGGGCACGACGCGCTCTGCCTGGCGGCGCTCGTACGGCTGCGCTCCCCGGACGCCCCCGGCCCGGCGGACACGGCGGCCGAGCGGCTGCGTACCGCGGCGGGCCGGGACGCGACCGCGGGGGTGGCCGTCCCGCGCCGGGGTCTGGGCGAGCTGGCCGACGCCTGGCACGAGGCGGTGTCGGCGGCCCGAGCGGCGGCGGCCGAACCCCGGCTCGGCCCGGTCGCCCGGTGGTCCGGCATCGGCTCGTACCGCCTGCTGACCGCCCTGCCCCACGCCCCCGCGGGCCCCGACCCCTCGGTGGTCGCACTGCTGGCACCGGTCCACGCGGAGCTGGCCCGTACGGCGGAGACCTTCCTCGACTTCGCGGGGCAGGCGAGCCGGACCGCGGCCGAGCTGGGCATCCACCGCCAGACCCTGTACTACCGGCTCTCCCGGGTCCAGCAGCTCACCGGGCTCGACCTCGGCAGCGGCGAGGACCGGCTGCTGCTCCACATGGCGCTGAAGCGCGCCCGGCTATGAGCGGGGCCGGCTCCGAGCGCGCCGGCTCCGAGCGGGTCGGCTCCGAGCGGGGTCGGCGCTGAGCGCCGCCGCCGGGAGCGTCCGCCGGATCAGTCGCCCTGGCCCACCTCGGCGACGGGCACGACGCTGACCAGCGCGACCATCACCAGGGGTGCGTCCCCGTCGCTGTGGCCGACGCTCACCCCCACCCAACGGTCCCGGCCGGGCAGCGGCCCCCAGACGCGGAGGTCGCCGTAGCAGTCCTCGCCGAGCAGGGCCGCGTGGAGCGGGGGCAGGGGCGCTCCCGCCTGGCGCCGGAACAGCGCGGTGTGCATCGCCACCCGGTTGTGCGGCCCCCACCGTGCGTCCAATTCCCCCACGAGCGCTTCGAGTCGGCGTTGTGCGGCGGTTTCCGCGCCGGTCCAGTCGCTCCCGTACACGCCGGTGAGAGCGTCACCCTCCCAGAGCGGGACGATCCGGAACCCCTCCCCGGTGGTGGCCCGCCACTCCCCCGTCCCGGGGTCCCCTTCGCCGACGGTGGGCCCCGCCACGGGTACGGGCCCCGCCGCCAGCGCCGCCACCTCGGCCACGGCCCGCCCGGGGTCGAAGGTCTCCCCGGCGCGGACGCTCACAGCACGGCCCGGTCGAGCGGACGGGGCAGCGGCCTGAGCGCGCCGGCCGCGCTCAGCACGCCGTACGCCTCGACCGCCTCAGCCGTTCCGCCCAGGGCGAGCAGCACGCCTCCGCCGGGCAACTCCTCCCGCCCCGCCCCGAGTCCGGCCGGGACCAGGGCCGCCCGGGCGGGCGAGAGGTAGCCGTACCTACCGACGACCGGGTCACCGACCGTGTAACCGGCCTCGTCCTCGAGGACGTCGAGAAGGTCGTCGTCACTGACGTCACCGAAGTCCGGGCCCCACACGCGCGCGAGGGCGGCGAGCAGCTCCGCCTCGGGCACGTCCGCTCCGTCCGGCGCGTCGATGGCCACCACCACGGACTGGAGCAGGAACTCCGTTGAACCGCCCGCCAGTCCACTGATCTCCACCCGGACTCCGTTGGCCGGTGCGGCGATCAGCCGGAGCCCGGTGCCGACCCGGTCGGACCAGTCGTCGGCGGTACGCGCCTCGCGCAGGACCTCCGCCAGCGGCTCCCGCCCCGGGGTGAGCGGGGCGTCGTCCGCGCCGGACGCCCGGACGCGCCGCCATGCCCAGTCGGACCCGGTCGCCTCACCCAGGAGCGTGGCGACCTGCCGGAGCATCAGCTCCCAACGCCCGGACAGCTCTTCGACGGACTCCACCCGAGGGCCCCAGAAGCCCCGCACCACACGCCGCATCCGCTTCCTCCGTCGCCCGAGTGCACGTCTCTTGGGTCAGCAGACTAAGGGCTGTGCCGCACCTCCCGGTCGATCGGTGCGCGGCGTCGGGTGCGGTGCTTCCCGAGGTGGAAGAGCGTCCGCACACCGGCCGGGGCTTTCGGCGAAGGCGGCTCCCGAACGGGAGAGCCGGACTACGAAACCGCGCCACCCCACAGAAACTCATAATAATTTCCGATTTCCCAGATATCGCAAACTCCCTCGATCCGGACATTCAAGATCGCATTCCAGTCGCACAGTCCGGACAAGATTGCCCTGCACAACAATCTCGCGAGATCATCTTTTGCGCACACGCGGGTCGAACTGGACAGGAATCCACCGAAGAATCCCCGCCACCGGACAGAACCATCCCCGTGTCCCGTGAATCGAATTCCCGGTTCCCCACACGAATAGAAAGAGCAAACCGTGATCTCGACAATGAAGAAGGCGGCGCGTACGGCGTTCGTGGCATGCGCCGCGACGGCCATGCTCGCCGTCGTCCTGCCTGGTAACGCCTACGCCATCGACCACATCCCCTGCCGTGCCGGAGAGAATTTTCTGAAGATCTGGTCGCACGACAGTTTTGGAAGCACCAGCGTCGACTGCTACGCGAACCGCGGCAGGACCTCCTTCGGCGGCTGGTGGGTCGACAAGATTTCCACGGGGAACAACGACCTGATCTACAGCGATGCGAACGGCGATTCGGTGAAGATCGAGCGTTGGCACGAAATCACCTTCCCGAACCGACCCCCGAAGGTCGACGCCATCGAAATCCTGTAACGCATCGGACCGTCACCCGCAAACGTCCTTCACCACAGAGGCCTGTCACCCAGAGGCCTGGCACCGCGAGGGTCCGTCATCCACAGAGGTCCGTCATCACTCGTGAAGGCCTGTCACCCATGAAGGTCCGTCACCCATGAAGGCCTGTCCCCCATGAAGGTCCGTCACCCATGAAGGTCCGTCGCCCATGGGGGCCGGGAGCTCTGCCACCTCCGGGACATCGTCCGCCACCCTGGCGTGGACGTCGGAGGACATGACCGACCGGCGAGGACGAGCGGGTCACCGCCCGCGTGGCCGGCGCGGCCT
>NZ_JBHWZJ010000369.1:0-6872 GCF_042728415.1 Streptomyces sp. NPDC060198
GGGCGTCCCCGTCGACCGGGGGCGCCCTCGTGGCGGTCCGCGGTCCGCGGTTCGTCGGCCGGCGGTTGCCACGTGTCCACCTGGGCGCCTGGGGACGGTGGCGCAACCCGTTGCATGGCTTCGGGCGTTCGAGGGAATACCCCTGACAGGTCGACGTCCGGTCATCAACCAGGCGGACGTCGCAGCATGTGGACGGCCCACCGGACCGTCCACCCGGGAGGCCCTTTGCACACGAAGGACCGTACGCACCGTACGGCCGACGCGGAGGGCCGGCGTTCGGCCCGCGCGCGGGGGCCAGAACCCGGTCCGTCCTCTTCCTCCGGGAAGTTCCGCGACGCCCGTCGCACTCCCCGACCTCGTCCGAGGGGGTACGTCCTTCCGTGGTGACCAGCTCAAAGCGCCGCATGCCCGACAGGCGCACCTATGTTCTCGACACCAGCGTCCTGCTGGCCGACCCCAACGCCATGACGCGCTTCGACGAGCACGAAGTCGTGCTGCCGATCGTCGTCGTCACGGAGCTGGAGGCCAAAAGGCACCACCCGGAGCTCGGTTACTTCGCCCGGCAGGCCCTGCGCCTGCTCGACGACTTCCGGGTCCGGTACGGCAGGCTCGACGCTCCGATCCCCCTCGGGGACCTGGGCGGCACGCTCCGTGTCGAACTCAACCACTCCGATCCCGGCGTTCTGCCCGCCGGCTACCGGCTGGGGGACAACGACTCACGGATTCTCGCGGTGGCGCGCAATCTCCAGGCCGAGGGGTACGACGTCACGGTCGTCTCCAAGGACCTTCCGCTGCGCATCAAGGCGTCCTCGGTCGGGCTGCTCGCCGAGGAGTACCGCGCCGAACTCGCCATCACCGACTCGGGGCACACGGGGATGGCCGAACTGCCGCTCTCCGGTGAACAGGTGGACCTGCTGTTCTCGGAGGAGACGCTGTACGTCCCCGAGGCGGCCGAGCTCCCGGTGCACACCGGGCTCGTGCTCCAGTCCGAGCGGGGCAAGGCGCTCGGCCGGGTGACGGCACAGGGCAACGTCCGTCTGGTGCGCGGGGACCGGGAGGCGTTCGGCATCCACGGGCGCAGCGCCGAACAGCGGATCGCGCTCGACCTGCTGCTCGACCCGGAGGTCGGCATCGTGTCGCTCGGCGGCCGGGCCGGTACGGGCAAGTCGGCGCTGGCGCTCTGCGCCGGCCTCGAAGCCGTCCTGGAGCGCCGCCAGCACCAGAAGGTGATGGTCTTCCGGCCGCTGTACGCGGTCGGCGGGCAGGAGCTGGGCTATCTCCCGGGCAGCGAGGCCGAGAAGATGAGCCCCTGGGCGCAGGCCGTCTTCGACACGCTGTCGGCGGTGGCGGGGCGCGAGGTGATCGAGGAGGTGCTGGGGCGCGGCATGTTGGAGGTCCTGCCGCTCACCCACATCCGGGGCCGCTCGCTGCACGACGCGTTCGTGATCGTCGACGAGGCGCAGTCACTCGAACGCAATGTCCTGCTGACCGTTCTGTCCCGTATCGGGGCGAATTCGCGTGTGGTGCTCACCCATGACGTGGCCCAGCGGGACAACCTCAGGGTCGGCCGGTACGACGGAGTGGTCGCCGTCGTCGAGAAGCTGAAGGGTCATCCACTCTTCGCTCATGTGACACTCACCCGCTCCGAACGTTCGCAGATCGCCGCGCTGGTGACCGAAATGCTCGAAGAAGGATAAAAATACGACAGATTCAGCGATCTGTCCTGCATGTCCAGGGGGCGCCCGGCGAGCGAAGCAGCTTAGCCGGGCGCCTTCATGTCGCGCCGTCATTTCCGTCAAACGGGTGGCATAAGGAGCGTGTGAGCTTTCCCACGCAACAGAGAATTGCTTCTCGGCGTCCTTCTCCGGCAGAGTCTTGCTTCCGTCAGGCCCCGCATACGGAAACCGGGCACCTTCAAAGGCGCTCAGCACCACACAACTCAACAACCGATCTCCGTATGCCGCCCGCGAGCACCACGCGGCACTTCCGCGAGGAAGTTGCCCACCGGGCCCGTGTCTCCCGTGACCCAAGCAGTAGGGAGGCCAGTGTCAGAGGGCACGATCGCGCCCGCGAGGTCACCTAAGCGGGCGATGCTGGAAGGACACCGTGTGAGCCGGATCTCGGTCCGGGGGTTCGCAGTGGCATCAGCCACCGCGGTCACCACCGTTGGCGCCGTCGTAGGCGTTGCTTCGGGCAGCACTCCCGCTGTCGACGACAACAACTTCGAGGCCACCGCAGCCGACACCACGCTGCTCGCAGACATCCCCGTGGGCCACCAGGCCCAGGTCCAGACCGCTTCGCTGACGCAGCAGGCCGATGCCCAGGCATCCGCAGCCGACGCCGCCGCGAAGAAGTCGGCCGAGGAGTCCGCGCGACTCCAGGCCGCCAAGGACGCCAAGGTCAAGAAGCAGTCGGCCGAGGACCAGGCGGAGCGCGAGAGGGAAGCCAAGGAAGCCCAGGAGGCCAAGGACGCCCAGGAGCGCGCCAGCCGTTCGGCCGTGCGCGACGCCACGTCGTTCGCCGCCCAGGGCTCGTACTCGGTCGCCGAGGTCCAGGCCATCGCGCGGCAGATGATCCCCGCCGACCAGTTCCAGTGCTTCAGCAACATCGTGAACCACGAGTCCACGTGGAACTACCAGGCGGTCAACGCCTCCTCCGGCGCGTACGGTCTGGTCCAGGCGCTCCCGGGCTCCAAGATGGCGTCCGCCGGCGCCGACTGGCAGACCAACCCGGCCACCCAGATCAAGTGGGGCCTCAGCTACATGAACGCCAGCTACAAGAGCCCCTGCGGCGCCTGGTCGTTCTGGCAGGCCAACCACTGGTACTAGGCCGACTGGGCCGTTCCCCGCTCCGACCCCCTGATGCCCCGCACCGTCCGACGGTGCGGGGCATCATGCGTGGTGCGACGTGTCACCCATGTACGGTCGCATTCCGGCCTTTCGGGGGTAGACGGTCGGTGCACACCCACGGGGGAGAGGGACCACGCATGTCGAAACTGCCCGGTTGGCTCGGACGCGCCGGGGCCGAACTGACGGACCTGGCGGCCCGCCTGGAGGAACGGCGGGAGCAAGCCGCGCGCGAGGATGCGGAGTCCGGGCGCGCACCGCACACGTCCGCGCGCTCCCGCCACCCTCACGCGAGCGCCCCGGCCGCGAAGAGCGACCCCGACGCGGGCGCACAGGTGCCCGCGCCGCCCGCCTACGCCCCCGACGTCGCCGCCCGGCCCGATCCGGTGGCCTCCATCCCCTGGGGCATGCGGGTCGCCGCGGAGGCCGGCTGGCGGCTGCTCGTGCTCGCGGGCACCCTCTGGGTGCTGATGCGGGTCATCAGCGCCGTCCAGCTCGTCGTGCTCGCCTTCGTGGCCGCCCTGCTCGTCACGGCGCTGCTCCAGCCGACCGTGGTGCGCCTGCGGCGGTACGGGCTGCCGCGCGGTCTGGCCACGGCCGTCACCGCGGTCCTGGGCTTCGTCATCATGGGGCTGGTCGGCTGGTTCGTCGTCTGGCAGGTGATGGACAACCTCGACACCCTCTCCGACAAGGTCCGCGACGGTATCGACGAGTTGAAGCGCTGGTTGCTGGACAGCCCCTTCCACGTCACCGAGTCCCAGATCAACGACATCGCCAAGAACCTCAGCGACACCATCGGCACCAACACCGAGGAGATCACTTCCGCCGGCCTCCAGGGCGTCACGGTGATGGTCGAGTTCCTCACCGGGATGCTGCTCGCGATGTTCTCGACGCTCTTCCTGCTGTACGACGGCAAGCGGATCTGGGAGTGGACCCTCAAACTGGTCCCCGCCCAGGCCCGTCCGGGGGTCGCCGGCGCCGGACCGCGTGCCTGGCGCACGCTCACCGCCTACGTGCGGGGCACCGTGATCGTCGCGTTGATCGACGCCATCTTCATCGGGCTCGGGATCTGGTTCCTCGACGTGCCGATGGCGGTGCCGCTCGCCGTGTTCATCTTCCTCTTCGCCTTCATCCCGCTGGTCGGCGCCGTGGTGTCCGGGGCGCTGGCGGTGGTCGTCGCGCTCGTCACCGAGGGGGTGTTCACCGCCCTCATGGTGCTGATCGTGGTGCTGGCGGTGCAGCAGATCGAGGGGCACATCCTCCAGCCGTTCATCCTCGGCCGGGCGGTGCGGGTCCACCCGCTCGCCGTGGTGCTCTCCGTCGCCGCCGGCGGGATGGTCGCGGGCATCGGCGGCGCGGTCGTCGCCGTACCGCTGGTCGCCGTCACGAACACGGTGGTCGGCTACCTGAGGTCGTACAGCAGGCAGGAGGCCCAGCGGCACTCCCCGCAGCCGCACGGCGCCTCCGCGCTCCACGTGGCACCCACCCCCGCCCCCGGCACCCCGCCCGAGGACCGGTACGACGAGTCGTACCCGGGCGGTGAGGACGGGACCGACGGTACGGGGACGAGCGGTGGGGCCCCCGCCACCCCCGAAGCACCCGCTGCACCCGCCACCCCTGAGGCACCCGCCACCCCCGAAGCCCCGGAAATCCGGCCGGAGGACACCGGCACCGGCCCCGGCGGCCGTCCGGACCGCCCGTAGGCAGCCCGCACACGAGAAGCTCACGCGCGGGGGCTCGCGAACGAAAAGAAGGACCCCGCGGACGGTCGGTCGTCCGCGGGGTCCTTCTCGTACAAGGTACCGCTGTCCTATTCGGCGAGCACGGCCTCGGCTTCGAGGGTGACGCCGACGGCCTGGATCACCGAAGCGATCTTCACGGCTTCCTGAATGGTCTCACGGTCCACGCCGGCCTGGCGGAGCACCTGCTCGTGGGAGTCCAGGCACTGGCCGCAGCCGTTGATCGCGGAGACGGCGAGCGACCACAGCTCGAAGTCGATCTTCTCCACGCCCGGCTTGCCGATGACGTTCATCCGCAGACCCGCGCGGAGGTTGCCGTACTCCGGGTCCGACAGCAGGTGCCGGGTCCGGTAGAAGACGTTGTTCATCGCCATGATGGCGGCGGCCGACTTCGCGGCGGTGTACGCCTCCGCGGAGAGGTTGGCCTTGGCCTCCGGCTCCAGCTCGCGCAGGACCTGCGGCGAACGCGAGGCGATCGCGCAGGCGAGCACGGTGCCCCAGAGCTGCTGCTGCGGCAGTTCGCTGTTGCCGATGACCGAACCGAGGTTCAGCTTCAGGTCCTTCGCGAAGTCCGGTATGGCGGACTTGAGTTCGTCGAGTGCCATGGTGATGTCAGCTCACTCGCCGGAGAGGAGGGCGACCGGGTCCAGGGTGTTCTCGCCCTTGGTCCAGTTGCACGGGCAGAGCTCGTCGGTCTGCAGGGCGTCGAGGACCCGCAGGACCTCCTTGGGGTTACGGCCCACGGAACCGGCGGTCACCATCGTGAACTGGATCTCGTTGTTCTGGTCGACGATGAAGACGGCGCGCTGCGCGAAGCCGTCCTCGCCCTCGATGCCGAGGTCACGCATGAGCTCGTGCTTCGAGTCGGCCATCATCGGGAACGGCAGGTCGGTCAGGTCCGGGTGGTCCTTGCGCCAGGCGTGGTGCACGAACTCGGAGTCGCCGGAGAAGCCGAGGATCTGCGCGTCACGGTCGGCGAACTCCTCGTTCAGCTTGCCGAAGGCGGCGATCTCGGTCGGGCACACGAAGGTGAAGTCCTTGGGCCACGCGAAGACGATCTTCCACTGACCCTCGTAGGTCTTGTGGTCGATCTGAGCGAACTCCTTGCCGCTCTCCAGCGACACGCAGGCGGTCAGGTCGAACTCGGGGAACTTGTCACCAACAGTGAGCACGCGATCTCCTAGCAGGTCAGGAATTCCCCTTTTGGGAGCCTTCCTGGAGGGTTGGACTGGCTCCACCTTGGCACAGAGTGCATTGATCGCGGAAATAGCTACACTCGGTTCCGATGATCGGAGGTACCTATCAGTGGCCCAGCCAATCCAGGGCAACAGGACCAAACAGCCCAGCCTCTCCCAGCTGCGCGCCTTCGTGGCCGTCGCGGAGCACCTGCACTTCCGGGACGCGGCGGCGGCCATCGGGATGAGCCAGCCCGCCCTCTCCGGGGCCGTCTCCTCGCTGGAGGAGGCACTCGGTGTCCAGCTCATCGAGCGGACGACGCGCAAGGTGCTGCTCTCGGCGGCGGGCGAACGCCTCGCGGTCCGCGCCGGAGCCGTCATGGACGCGGTGGGCGCGCTCGTCGAGGAGGCCGAAGCGGTCCGCGCGCCGTTCACCGGGACGCTGCGGCTGGGGGTGATCCCGACCGTGGCGCCCTACCTGCTGCCGGCCGTGCTGCGCCTGGTCCACGACCGGTACCCCGCACTCGATCTCCAGGTGCACGAGGAGCAGACCTCCTCACTGCTGGAGGGGCTCACCGGTGGACGGCTGGACCTGCTGCTGCTCGCCGTGCCGCTCGGTCACCCCGGCGTCACCGAGCTGCCGCTCTTCGACGAGGACTTCGTCCTGGTCACCGAGCGGACCCACCGGCTCGGCGGTCGCGAGGACATCCCCCGCGAGGAGCTGCGCGACCTGCCGCTGCTGCTGCTCGACGAGGGGCACTGCCTGCGCGACCAGGCGCTGGACATCTGCCGGGAGGCCGGACGCGTGGACGGGACGCCGGTGACGACGACCGCCGCCGGGCTCTCCACCCTCGTCCAGCTCGTCGCCGGCGGCCTCGGCGTCACGCTGCTGCCGCGCACCGCCGTGACCGTGGAGACCGACCGCAACCCGGCACTGGCCACCGCCCGCTTCGCCGCACCCGCCCCCTCGCGGCGGGTCGCACTGGCGATGCGCACCGGGACCGCCCGCCACGAGGAGTTCGGCCGTCTCGCCGCGGCACTGCGCGAGGCGATGGCCGTACTCCCGGTACGGACGACGGCCGCCGGGGAGCACTGAACCCCGGCGGCCCCGG
>NZ_JBHWZJ010000370.1:0-6842 GCF_042728415.1 Streptomyces sp. NPDC060198
CCCCAGCCGCGGGAGACGGAGACGGGACCTGGGCCGGAGCGGGGACCGGGGCCAGCCGTCCGACGAGGAAGTACAGCACTCCCGCCGCGACGACCGCACCGACCACCGAGGGCAGCGCGTCCGACGGGCTGCCCTCGGGCCGCCCCGCCGCCGCCACCGCTCCGACCAGACCGAAGAGCAGAACGGCCGACGCGCCGACCCGCCGGTGACGCAGCGCCAGGACCCCCACCGCCAGCGCGAAGAGCGCCAGGAGCACGAGGATGCCCAGTTGCAGCACCAACTTGTCGTCCGTGCCGAAGTTCCGGACGGCGAAGTCCTTCACCGCGGGGGGAGTGCGGTCGATGACCGCTCCCCCCACCGCCGTGACGGGGCCCGCCTCCGGACGTACGGCCGCTGCGGCCAACTCCGCGACGCACAGGGCGCAGAACGCGGCGATCAGCCCGCTGAGAGCGGCCAGTGCGGCGCGCGCCCAGCGGGAGCGCCGAGACCCGGTGGACCCCTGCCCTCGCGCTTCGTTCCGATCTGCTGTCACACGAGGGATTCGGGGCCGGTCGGCCGACGGATTGGTCGTTCACTCGAATGGATCACACCCGGGTCCACGCCAATCCGTGTGGCCGTCGGCGACGAACAACTCCGTGAGGCGCCTGTTCGACCGGCGCCCCGCAGCTCCCGGCCCCGCTCAGGGCGGCCGTGGCGGCGAGGGACCAACTACCGGCAGGAGCGGGAATGACAGCGGTACGGCGGCGCACGGCCGTGGTCGGGAGCGGGGTGGCGGGGCTGACCGCCGCCCACGTGCTCACGAAGACCGACGACGTCACGCTCTACGAGGCGGACGACCGTCCCGGCGGGCACGCACACACCCACGAGCTGACCTCGTCGGACGGCCGGGTGCACCGCGTCGACTCGGGCTTCATCGTCCACAACCGCCGGACCTATCCGCATCTGTTGCGGCTCTTCGACGAACTCGGTGTCCGTACGCAGGAGTCGGAGATGTCGATGTCCGTCCGGTGCGAGGGATGCGGGCTCGAATACGCGGGCGCCCTGGGAGCGTCAGGTCTCTTCGCCCGACCCCGCGCGGCTCTGCGTCCCTCCTATCTGCGGATGCTCGCCGAGGTGCCCCGTTTCCACCGGGCCGCTCGCGTACTGCTCGCGGAGCCGGAGGGCGCCGGTGGTGAAGGGCTCCTCACGCTGGGGGAGTTCGCCGAGCGCCACCGCTTCTCCGCCTATTTCCGCGCCCACTTCCTCACCCCGGTGGTCTCCGCCGTCTGGTCCTGCGACCCGGGCACGGCGCTCCGCTACCCGGCCCGCCACCTGTTCCGCTTCCTCGCCCACCACGGCATGCTCTCCCTCGGCGGTTCGCCGGTCTGGCGCACCGTCACCGGCGGCTCCCGGTCCTACGTCGACCTGGTGGCGAAGCGGCTCTCCGCGGTACGCACGGCCACCCCGGTCCGCGCCCTGCGCCGGCACGACGACGGCGTCGAACTGGTCACCGGGGACGGGACCACGGAGAGGTACGACCGCGTGGTCGTCGCCACGCATCCCGACCAGGCCCTGCGGATGCTCGCCGACCCCACCGACGCGGAGACCCGGGTCCTCGGCGCGTTCCGGTACTCCCGCAACACCACCCTGCTCCACACCGACACCACGCTCCTGCCGGACTCCAGGAGGGCCCGCGCCTCCTGGAACTACCTGATGCCCTCGTGCGCGGCCGATGCCCGCCAGGTCACGGTCAGCTACGACATGACGCGGCTCCAACGGCTCGACGCCCCCGAGACCTTCGTCGTCACCTTGAACGACGGCGGACGGGTGGACCCGAAGAGCGTCCGCGCCTCGATGGTCTACGAACACCCGGTCTTCACGCCGGAGTCGGTCGCCGCCCAGGCACGGCTGCCCACGCTCTCCGGACCGGTGACCGCGTTCGCGGGGGCGTACCACGGCTGGGGTTTCCACGAGGACGGCTGCCGCTCCGGAGCCGAGGCGGCCCACGCGCTGGGGGTGACCTGGTGACGGACGTTCCCGGCGGTGCGGTGCTGTACCCGTGCACCATCACCCACGTACGCACGCGGCCGGGCCGCTACGCCTTCCGCCACCGCACCTACCTCTGGTGCATCGACCCCGACCGCCCCCCGCGCCTGCCCCGCCCCCTGGCCCCGCTCGCCCGGTTCGACGCCCGGGACCACTTCGGCGGCACGGCCCCCGGAATCCGCGCCGGGCTCAGCCGGTTCCTGGAGGCCCACGGCGTCGAACTGGGCGACGGCACGGTGCGGATGCTCACCCAGGCCCGGGTGTTCGGCCATGTCTTCAATCCCCTCACCGTGTACTGGTGCCACCGCGCGGACGGCTCCCCGCTCTGCGTGGTCGCCGAGGTGCACAACACGTACGGGGAACGCCACGCCTACCTCCTGCGCCCCGGCGCGGACGGCACGGCCTCGGCCGAGAAGGACTTCTACGTCTCGCCGTTCTTCCCCGTCGACGGCTCCTACCGGATGCGGCTGCCGGAACCCGGGGCCCGGCTCGCCCTGACCGTCCATCTGGAACGCGACGGCTGCCGCCCCTTCACCGCCACCGTGCGGGGCACCGGTCGCCCCGCCGGGCCGGCCGCGCTGCTGCGACTGGCCGCACGCCACCCCTGGCCGACCGCCGTGGTCACGGCCGCGATCCGGTTCCACGGCATCCGCCTCCACCTGCGCGGACTGCCGGTGGTCCCGCGCCCCCGCCCCCGTACCCAGAAAGGCATGCGGTGAAGGTGTCCACCTCCCCCTGCTTCCCGTCCGTGCTCCCCGCCCCCGACCCGGAGCGCTGGCCCGACATCGTCCGGCCCCGTCGCGCCTCCCGGCCGAGGTCCGTCGTCGCCGAACGCGTCGTCCGCCACGCCCTGGGCCGCCTTCCGCTGCGCGTCCGGCTGGCAGGGGGCGAACGCCTCGGCCTGGGCGGCCCGTTGCTGGAGATCCACCGCCCCGACGCGTTCTTCCGCCGCATCGGGACCGACGGGCTCATCGGCTTCGGCGAGTCCTACATGGCGGCGGAGTGGGACGCCCCCGACCCCGTCGCCGTGCTCTCCGTACTCGCCGGCCACGTCGCCGAACTCGTCCCCGCGCCGCTCCAGCGGCTGCGCCCGCTCTGGGCGCAGCGGCAGCCCGCCGCGCATGCCAACACCCCGGACGGTGCACGGGACAACATCAGCCGCCACTACGACCTGTCGAACGACCTCTTCGCGCTCTTCCTCGACGAGACCATGACCTACTCCGCCGCCCTCTTCCGGGGGTTTCCGGCCGAGCGGTCCCTGCTCCCGGCCGCGCAGCACCGCAAGATCGACCGGCTGCTCGACCTGACCGAGGTGGGCCCGGGCACCCGGCTGCTGGAGATCGGCACCGGATGGGGCGAACTGGCGCTGCGCGCCGCGGCCAGGGGCGCCCGGGTCACCACGGTCACGCTCTCCGCCGAACAGCGGGACCTCGCCCGCCGCCGTGTCCGGGACGCCGGACTGGAGGACCGGGTCGACGTGTTCCTGAGCGACTACCGGCAGGTCACCGGGGAGTACGACGCGATCGTCAGCGTCGAGATGGTCGAGGCCGTCGGCGAGGAGTACTGGCCCGTCTACTTCCGCACCCTGGAGGCGCGGCTCGCTCCCGCCGGCCGGATCGCCCTCCAGGCCATCACCATGCCGGACGACCGGATGCGGGCGGCGAGTGCCACCCACACCTGGATCCAGAAGTACATCTTCCCCGGCGGGCTGATCCCCTCCAGCCGGGCGCTGGAGGAGAACGCGGCACGGGCCGGCCTGCGGACCGACCGTCGCGCCCGGTTCGGCACCCATTACGCCGAGACCCTGCGCCTGTGGCGGGAACGCTTCCACGAACGTGCCGAGGAGGTCGACGCCCTCGGCTTCGACGCGACCTTCCGGCGGATGTGGACCTTCTACCTCGCCTACTCCGAAGCCGGCTTCCGCTCGGGCTACCTCAACGTCGAACAGGTCCTGCTCGTCCGCCCCGGGACGCCGTGAGCCCCGCCGCCGATCCGTCCGCCCGCCGACCCGCCCTTCCCCCACCGCAGGAGAGCACCGTGAACTCCCCGCACGACCAGGCCGCTCCCGGCCCCGGCGCGACCGCCGCCCCGGACCCCGCCACCGTGCCGCACCCCCGGAACACGCCGCGTGCCGCCGCCCGCGAGGCCGCACCGTACGGCGCCGCCCAGCGCGTCGAACCCCTGGTCGAGCGGTTCCTCGGCGGCCCGCTGCCGGTACGCGTACGCATGTGGGACGGCAGCGAGACCGGCCCGGCCGACGGGCCGACCGTGCACGTGCGCTCCCGTCGCGCCCTGCGCCGGCTGCTCTGGCAGCCCGGCGAACTCGGCCTCGCCGAGGCGTACATCACCGGCGACATCGACCTCGCGGACGATCTCGCCGACGGACTGCGCGCCCTGCGCGCGGCCGGCCGGGAGAGGGGGCCGCACCTGCCCGCGCCCGGACTCGGCGACCGGCTCAGGGCTGCGGCCACCGCCGTACGGCTCGGTGCGCTCGGCGCCCGCCCGCCGGTGCCGGCCTCCCGGGCGGGTCTGCGCGGGGCCCTCCACAGCAAGGCACGGGACCGGGCCGCCATCAGCCACCACTACGACCTGTCCAACGCCTTCTACACCCTCCTGCTCGACGAGACGATGGCCTACTCCTGCGGCTACTGGACAGCCCAGGGACAGCCCGGTTACGGACCGGCCGACGCCCAGCGCGACAAGCTCGAACTGATCTGCCGGAAGCTCGGACTCGGCCCGGACGGAAGGCTGCTGGACATCGGCTGCGGCTGGGGCTCGCTCACCCTGTACGCGGCGCGCCACCACGGCGTCCGGGTCACCGCCGTCACGCTCGCCGCCGAACAGGCCGCCCACGTGACCCGGAGGGTCGCCGAACTCGGCCTGGAGGACCGTGTCGAGGTGCACCACCGCGACTACCGGGACATCCGGGGCCTGCCGGACTTCCGGGCCGGCTACGACGCGGTGTCCACCGTCGAGATGGGCGAGCACGTCGGCGACGCCGAGTACCCCGCGTTCACCGCCCTCCTGCACGACGTGCTGCGTACCGGGGGCCGGGCGCTCGTCCAGCAGATGTCCCGGGGAGCCACCGCACCCGGGGGCGGCGCCTTCATCGAGTCCTACATCGCCCCCGACATGCACATGCGGCCCCTCGGTGAGACCGTCGGGCTGCTGGAGGGGGCCGGACTCGAAGTGCGTGACGTCGAATCGCTGCGCGAGCACTACGTCCTGACGGTGGAGGCGTGGCGGCGCACCCTGGAGGCGCGCTGGCCGGAGTTCGTCGCGCTGGTGGGGGAGGAGACCGCCCGGGTGTGGCGGCTCTACCTGGTGGGCGGCGCCCTCGCCTTCGAGGAACGGCGGATGGGCGTCGACCAGATCCTCTGCGTGCGCCCCGGTGCCTCGGGGGCGGCGGCGATGCCCGCCACCCGGCACGGTTGGTACGAGGGACTGGGCGCGGGCCGGTGACCGGCTTCGGGTGGGTGGCGTTCGCCCAGGGGCTCGCCCCCGCGGCGGGCGCCGCCCTGGCGGTCATGTTCGTCACCTTCGCCGTGGCCCTGCTCAAGGGGGTGCACCGGGTGGTGGACGTCGCCTGGGGCATCGGGTTCGCGGCCGTCGCCCTCGTGTCGTACCGGATGTCGGCGGGCGACGGCGACGGGGTGCGACGCCTCCTGGTGACCGCCCTGACCGTGGTCTGGGGTCTCCGGCTCGCCCTGCACATCGCCCGCCGCGGACGCGGCCACGGTGAGGACCCCCGCTACGCGGCCATGCTGGCCAAGGCCCCCGGCCACCCCGACCTCTACGCGCTGCGCAAGGTGTACCTGCTCCAGGGCGCCCTGGTGTGGCTGGTCTCCGCCCCCGTTCAGGCCGCGCAGTACGTGGACGGCCGGCCCACCGGGTGGGTCTGGGCAGGGTGCGCGCTGTGGGCCCTGGGGTTCGCCTTCGAGGCGGTGGGGGACCGTCAGCTGGCGCGGTTCAAGGCCGATCCGGCGCACCGCGGCCTGATCATGGACAGGGGCCTGTGGGCCTGGACCCGGCACCCCAACTACTTCGGGGACTTCTGTGTCTGGTGGGGGCTGTTCCTCTTCGTCGTGGACAGTCCGGCCGCCGCGGCGGCGACCGCCGTCGCCCCGGCGATGATGAGTTGGCTGCTCGTGGCCGGAAGCGGCAAGGCCCTGCTGGAACGCCACCTGGCCGACAGGCCGGGCTGGGCCGCCTACCGTGCGCGAACCAGCGGCTTCGTCCCCCTGCCGCCCCGGCGGGGCTGAGCCGCGCGGACCCGTCCTCCGCACGCACTGGGCCGGCCCGGGACCTCCCGAGGGAGCTCCCGGGCCGTCGTCCCGACGACGCCCCCGATCAGGCCGTCGGGAAGTCCATCAGCGCGAGGGGCGCGGAGGTGGGTGCCGTCGAGCCGCCCGCGGGCTCGACGGTGACGCCCATGCCCGACGCACCGTCCACCGGGCCGGCCAGGAGCACCGCGTCGCCTGTCGCGTCCGGGTCCATCAGCCCGGCCGAACGCATCGTCCCGCCGTCCGCGAACCACAGCTGGTAGACCTTGCCCGCGGAGGGGCGCTCCAGCCCCGAGGACAGGAACACGGCCCGGTTCTCGCTCGACGACACCACGACCGTGCCGCGCGCCCCGGCGGCGAACTCCGCCGACGCCGTCTTCGCGTCCGGTGCGGAGAGCACCCGCGCCAGCAGTTCGCTCTGCCGGTGGGCGCTGTCGGCCTCCTGCTGGGCGCCCCGCGCCACCTGGTTCTGCCACACCGCGACTCCGCCGAGGGCGGCGGCGGCAGCCAGGCAGGCGGCCAGGGCGTACCGGG
>NZ_JBHWZJ010000371.1:0-6819 GCF_042728415.1 Streptomyces sp. NPDC060198
GTCAAGTGTCCCAGTGGGCGGGGCGGACGAGCGAAGGCGGGATTCTCGTCGCGGCGTCACCGCGGGCCGCGTTCAGCTGGACCTGCGTCAGGAAAAGAGTGCCCGTCAGGTCGGCACGTGAGAGCCGGGTGTCCCGGAAGTCGGCTCCGATCACGTCCGCCAGGCCCAGGTCCGCGCCGGTGAGGTCCGCCGCCACCAGGCACGCCGACCGCAGGTCCGCGCCCCGCAGATCCGCGCCACGCAGCCGGGCCCCGAAGAGATCACGGCCCGTGCGCCGCCTTCCGGGGCGATCGGGCGCGGTGGCGCGGACGAGGGCGCTCGCCCCGCGCAGCAGGGGCGCAACCGTCTCCCGGTGCGCTGCCACGTCGAAGTCGGCCAGTTCAGCGGCGGTTTCCAGAGTGAGACGCTCCGTGGCGTCGTGTGCCTGCCGCAGCTCCTGGCGGATCGGCCGGGCCGCGGGCAGAGCGAGAGCCTCCGTCAGAAGGCTGAGTATCTCGTGAAGCTGACGCATCACCCGGAACACGCGGAACATCTCGTCCGCGGTCTCCGGACGGGAACGCCAGTCCTGACGCGCGTACACGCCTTGCGAGACCTTCTGCCCCGCACCGAAGCAGTCGTACACGGTGCATCCGGAGTATCCGGCCGGCCGGAGCCGCCGGTGGATTCCGCATCGGAAGTCTTCCTGGAGGTTCGCACAGGGCTCGCCCGCCCCCTTGTCGACCGCGAAGTCGGCGGACGCGAAGAGGGTGAGGGCGACGCAGCACAGCCCGAAACAGTTGGCGCAGTCGCCGCGCAGGACATCCGGCCCGGTGCCGGTACTCGGAGCTGAACCGGGCTCGGGGGGTCGGGCTGTCCGGCTCATGTCCGCTGTCCCTCTGTGTCGTGCGGTGGCGGTGGCGCACGCAGCTTAGCCACGGAGATCCGGTGCGGTCGTCCCGTTTTTCGACAGCCCGCTTCCAGGCTCCTGATCCGTGCCCGCCATGATGGATGGCACGTACATCGTTTAGGGAGGTGGCCACCGGCATGGCGAACGCACCGGTCGACAGCATTCCGGCCCAGCGGGTTCTCACGGACCCCGCGGGTCTGGCCCGCTATCAGCACGACGAGGCCGAGTGGGCTCCGTACGGGATGCCCCGGGCGGTGGTGAGGCCGCAGAACACGGACGAGGTGCGCGCGGTGGTGCGCCACTGCGTCGAGCACGGGATTCCGCTCGTGTCGCGCGGTGCCGGTACGGGGCTCTCGGGCGGGGCCAACGCGGTGGACGGCGCGATCGTGCTCTCGTTCGAAGACATGAACGCGGTGCTGCGGATCGACCCCGCCGAACGGCTGGCGGTCGTGCAGCCCGGTGTCGTGAACGACGACCTGCGGGCCGCCTGCGCGGAGCACGGCCTCTGGTACCCGCCGGATCCCGCCAGTTCCCCGTGGTCCACCATCGGCGGGAACGTGGCGACGAACGCCGGCGGCATGTGCTGCGTGAAATACGGCGTGACCCGCGACTACGTGCTCGGCCTGGAGGTCGTGAACGGGCTGGGCGAGACGGTCAGGCTGGGGCGGAGCACCGCCAAGGGCGTCGCGGGCTACGACCTGGCCGGTCTGATGGTCGGGTCCGAGGGCACCCTCGGAGTGATCACCGAGATCACCGTACGGCTCAGGCCCGAGCGGCCTGCCGAGCGGACCGTCGCCGGGTACTTCTCCTCGGTCGTGACGGCGGGCGAGGCGGTCAGTGCCGTCACGGCCTCGGGCATCATCCCCTCGGCGCTGGAGCTCGTCGACCGGCACTGTCTCGCCGCCGTCGACGCGTGGAAGAACATGGGGCTGTCCGCAGACGCCGAGGTGGTCCTGCTGGGCAGGGTCGACACGCCCGGTGCCGAGGGGGACGCGGAAGCGGAACGCGTACGGGAGTGCTTCGAGCGCGCCGGAGCGACCTGGGCGGCGGTCTCCACCGACCAGCAGGAGGCCGACGCGCTCTTCGAGGCACGGCGGCTCGCCTACCCGGCACTCGAGCGCCTGGGCCCGGTGCTCACCGAGGACGTGTGCGTGCCCAGGACCGCGGTGCCGGAGATGCTGGCGAGGATCGAGCGTACGGCCGCCCGGCACGACATCCTGGTGGCCAACATCGCGCACGCGGGCGACGGCAACCTCCACCCGTTGATCATCACACCGCCCGGGGACGAAGCCGCCCGAGCCCGAGCCCAGTCGGCGTTCGAGGACATCCTGGACGACGCGATCGCGCTCGGAGGCACGGTGACGGGCGAACACGGTGTGGGTCTGCTGAAGATGGGCGGCCTGAGCAGGGAACTGGGTCCGGCCGTACTCGCCATGCACCGGGCCGTGAAGTCCGCCCTGGACCCGCACGGCATCCTCAACCCCGGCAAGGTGCTGCCCAGGGACGTCCTGGGAGCCTGACCCGCCGACGCACCGCGCGGCACCGGGCCCGTGGCGCTGTCGTTGTCAGTGGGCCGCGGCACACTGGCCGCAGGAGGAACGGGACTTCGGTGCAGCGGGGCTTCGGAGCGGCGGGACTTCGGGGACGGGGCGAGGGGTGGCGATGGCGGACGCTGAGGAGACGGGCTTCGAGCCGGCGACCGGGGACGGTCCGGTCCTTCCGGAATCCGCCGCGGCGGCCCGCGCCGCTGCCGTGGCCACCGCCTACGAGGGCCTGCTGCAGATCCGGCGCCTGACCAACCCGGAGCATCCCGCCCCGGAGTCGGTGCCCGCCGCCTGGGAAGTCATGCGCCCCGTGCGCGCGGTGGCACTGGCTCTGGAGGCGGCCGGTGTCGGGCCGTCGGCCGTGCACGCCTCGGGCCTGCGGGCCTCGACGGGCTATCTGGTCCAGGCAGGCTCCGCGCCCGGAACGGTCCGCGTGGAGTGGGTGGGCCCCGTGGGCAGTGGCGCGTCCCAGGACGAGGAGGAGTCGCTCACCCGGTGCGCGGGTGTCCTTGGCGAACTGGGCTGGACGGCGCTGCTCTATCGAGGGCCGCGACGGCGCCGGTTCCTGGAGGTGGAGCCGCCGTACGACCTCCGGCAGGCGGCCGCACGCTGACGGGGTCCGCGTCGCCGTGACGCAGGTTGCCGGTCGTTGTCGGACCCGTGGGAGATGCTGATGGTCCGACACCTCTGACCAGGAGAAGCCGAGATGGAGAAGAACGAGCTCGCCGCGGCCCAGGCTTACGTCAGGCTGCTGGAGGCCACGCGGGCCGTACTCACCGAGCCGCAGGACGCGCCCTCGTGCCTGCCGTTGCTCACCGCGCCGATGGAGGAGGCGGACCGCGCGCTCCGGGACGCCAATTTCTCCGGGAACGAGGAACGGCTCTTCGCTCTCGTACGGGCGCTGCGGCCCAGCCTGTCGGCGAGCAGCCGGTGAGAGCCCCCGCCGCTCCGGTGCGCGGCGCACGGGCGCCCCGGGGTCAGCTTTCGCCGGGGCGCGGTGCCAGCCCGAGCTCCCGCGCGCCCAGCGGCGCGAAGTACCGGGCCACGTCGCTCTCACGCACGTCCTCGGTGCGGGCCGGCGACCAGCGGGGCGCGTAGTCCTTGTCCACGATCCGGGCCCGCACGCCCTCGACGAAGTCGGGGTGGGCCAAAGCGCGGGTGGAGACGCGGAAGTCCTGGTCGAGAGATTCCTCCAGGCTCCCCGCCGCTCGCGCACGGCGTACGGCGGCCAGGGTGACCACCAGTGCGGTGGGTGACAGCGTGAGGAGCACCTCGGCGGTCTCCTTCGCGGCGGGGGCCCCGTGGTCGCGCAGCCGGTCCAGGATCCCGTCGACGGTGTCGGCGGCGTAGCAGCTGTCGATCCAGTCGCGCGCGGCGTCGAGTTCCCCGGCTTCCGGGGCGGTGGTGTGGCGCAGGACGGTGGCCGTCACCTCGGCGGGGGACGTGCACCCGGAGAGCGCGGCCGTGAGGGCCGGGAGGTCCTCCGAGCGGACGTGGTGGTCGGCGAGGCCGCACAGCAGCGCGTCCGCGGCGCCGACGGACCGGCCCGTGAGCGCGAGATGGGTTCCGAGTCCACCGGGGGCCCTGGACAGCAGGTGGAGTCCGCCGACGTCGGGCACGAATCCGATGGCGGTCTCCGGCATCGCGATCCGCGAGCGCTCGGTCACGACGCGTACACTCCCGTGCGCCGAGATCCCGACGCCGCCGCCCATCACGATGCCGTCCATGTAGGCGACGTAGGGCTTGGGATAACGGTGGATCCGGGCGTTGAGCCGGTACTCGTCGCGCCAGAAGTCGAGGGACGCGCCGGCGCCGGCCCTGGCGTCGTCGTGCAGGGCGCGGATGTCACCGCCCGCGCACAGGCCGCGGTCCCCTGCGCCCGAGACCAGCACCGCGGTGACGGCGTCGTCGCCTTCCGCCGCCGCGAGCGCCGCGTCGAGGGCGCGCACCGAGGCGTGGTCGAGGGCGTTCAGCACGCGCGGCCTGTTGAGCGTGATGTGGCGGACGTGACCGTCGGTGTGCGGGAGGACGGGGGCGTCGTCGGTCATGAATGGGCTCCGTTACGTCTTCCGCGGCGGCGCCCGCGGGTGCGGACGATCAATTCCCGCCATTGTGCGGCGTGGCCGGGGGCACCCGTGCGTGGGGGCGTCCGGGTGCGCGGCGGGCCCACCAGCATCTGTGGCACTCCCACCGGAGCGGCTCGACAATTGGACGATCAGGGGCTTTCCTCACAGCCCGTAGGGCCCGCCGCCGGACGACCTCCGGAGCCGCAATGACCGAGCAGACAGAGTCCGCGGATCACGCGTCGGCGCAGCCGCGTCCGGATGCCTCCGCATCCGACAGCGGGATCGGCACGGTCCAGCGGCTGGCGATGAACCGGACCGGGAGTTTCGACTGGGACCTGGAGACCCGGACCATGAACGTGGACGACGCCGGGTTGATCGTGTTCGGGGTGGATCCGGCGACGTTCGACGCCAGCCGCCCGGGGACGCTGGTCGAGCTGCTGGAGCCCGCGGAGCGTGAACGCCTGGACCTGTCCATCGACGAGGCCGTCACCAGTGGCGCCAGTTCGTACAGCGTGCACTTCCAGGTGCCGATGCGGGACGGGGAGGTCCAGTGGACGCACGCGCAGGCCCGCATCCTGCGCCACCCGGACGGCAGGGCCCACCGGATCGTCGGGGTGGTGCGGGACGCGACGGCGGAGGTCACGCACTCGGATTTCGTACTCGAACTGGAGAAGCGACGGCAGCGTCAGACGAGCATCGTCGAGCGGACGACCAGCGCCATGTCGCGTGCCGCCTCCGTGGACGACGTGACGGCGGCGCTGACCGGACCGGGGGGAACGGTGAGACTGGGTTCGGACGGGGTGACGCTCGGGCTGGTGGAGAACGCGTCACTGAACGTCGTCGCGGTGAGCGGGCAGACGCTGGAAGCGTTCGACGGACTGGGCTCCGGCGATCTCGGCCGGAAGCTGCCGCTGGTCGACACCATCCTCAGCGGCCGTCCCCGGTTCATCACCTCCCCCGACGACCTGGTCCGGCGCTATCCGTCGCTGAAGTCCCACGTCGACCATCTGGGCTTCTCCTCCGCCGCCTACCTGCCGCTCGTCGCCCAGTCACGCTCGCTGGGCGGACTGGCGATGTTCTACGCCAAGCCGATGTCGTTCAAGGCGGACGAGCGCATTCTCTGTCTGGGCCTCGCGGCCATCCTCGCGCAGAGCCTGCAGCGGGCGACTCTCTTCGACGAGGAGCGCGAGTTCGCGACCGGACTCCAGGCGGCGATGCTGCCTCGGCGCATCCAGAGCGTCGAGGGCGGCGAGATCGCGGTCCGCTACCACGCGGCGAGGACCGGGCGCGAGGTCGGCGGAGACTGGTACGACGTGATCCCGCTGCCCAACGGCCGGTACGGCCTGGTGGTGGGCGACGTGCAGGGACACGACACCCACGCGGCAGCGATCATGGGACAGCTCCGGATCGCCCTGCGCGCCTACGCCGCCGAGGGGCACCCCCCGGCGACCGTGCTGGCCAGGGCCTCACGCTTCCTCTCCGAACTGGACACCGACCGCTTCGCGACATGCACCTACGCCCAGGTGGATCTCGGATCGGGCGCCCTGCGCGTGGCACGCGCGGGCCACTTCGAGCCCCTCGTCCGGCACGCCGACGGGCGGGTCGGCAAACCTCAGGTCAGGGGCGGCCTCCCGCTCGGAATCTCGACGTACTTCGGGTACGAGGAGTTCCCCGAGACCCGTCTCGATCTCGTGCCGGGCGAGACCCTGGTGCTCTTCAGCGACGGCCTGGTGGAGGAGCCGGGATCCGACATCGACACCGGGCTGACGGCGCTGGCGCAGGAGGTGCGGACAGGGCCGCCGGAAGCCGAGGCGCTCGCCGATCACCTCTCCGAGCGGTTGTGGGAGCGCTGGGGATCGGGCGACGACGTCGCGCTGCTGGTGCTGCGGCGCAGTCCGGACGTGGGGTCCCCTCTGGCACCCCGACTGCACCAGTACATTCACCAGGCCGACCCCGAGGGCCTCTCGGACGCCCGCTCGATCGTCCGCCAGGCGCTGGCCGACTGGGGCATGGAGAACCTCGCCGACGACGCCGAACTCGTCACCGGTGAACTTCTGGTCAATGTGCTGCTGCACACGGAGGGAGGGGCGGTGCTCACGGTGGAGGTGCTTCCCGAGCCCGTGCGCGGCATACGCCTCTCGGTCCAGGACCGCTCCAGCGTGTGGCCGCGCAGGCGCTCCCCCGGCGAGACGTCGACCTCGGGCCGCGGGCTGCTGTTGCTGGACGCCGTCGCCCTCCGGTGGGGAATCGAGCCCAGGGGCGAAGGGAAGGCCGTGTGGTGCGAGATCGGGCCGTCCGGTCCGCCCGCCGCCCCTCCGGCGCC
>NZ_JBHWZJ010000372.1:0-6804 GCF_042728415.1 Streptomyces sp. NPDC060198
GGCGGGAGGCTCTGGCCCGCCGGCCGCGGGGACGGTCCGGGCGCGGGCGGAAGGGCGTCGCCGCTGGCCGGCGGCTCCGTGTCCTGCGCCGACCGGGCCTCCGCCAGGTCGATGCCGCGCCGGAAGGCGGCGACGAGGCCCGGGTCGTGCACCGCGTGCTCGTCCGGGACGCGGCGCACCGGGGCCTGGCGGAGCTGTGGCACCAGGTTCTCCTGGTTGGTCCGCCGGGGCAGTTCGGGGCGAGCGAGCGGCGCGGGCTGCGGTTCGGGGTACACGGCCGGTGCGGCCTGCTCGGAGGGCGCGGGGTGCGGTCCCGCGGGCGCCGACCGCTCCGAGGTGCGCTGCGGGAGCGGCGGGCCCTGGGCCTCGCGGCGGATCTGGCGCGGAGGGTGCGGGGTTCCGGGAGGCGGCGCGCCGGGTGTCCCGGACCCGACCGGTGCCGCGCCGGGTGGCCTGAGCCGTCCCGCCACGGGCCGGAGCTGATCCTGCGGCGCGGGCGGGAGCTGGTCCTGGACCGGCTTCCGCCCGCGGTCCGGCCCCCCGGGAAGGACCGGTGCCGGGTGGGCCCGCGGACCGGGGTCCTGGACCGGCGGCCGGTGCACGGCACCGGGCGGCGGCACCGGGACGCCCTCCGGCGGCGTGGTGGTGTCGCCCTCGGTGCCGAGCAGCACCTGCGGGAGGACCAGAACCGCCTGCGTACCGCCGTAGATGTTGCTCTCCAGCCGGACCGCGATGCCGTGGCGGCGGGCCAGTGCGGAGACGACGAACAGCCCGATGCGGCCGTCCTGGAGCAGGTGGGCGACGTTGACCTGGTCGGGGTCGGCGAGCAGGGCGTTCATCCGGCTCTGCTCCTGGCCCGGCATGCCGAGCCCGCGGTCCTCCACCTCCAGCGCGAACCCGGCCGTGACGGGCTGGACCCGCAGCAGGACCTGGGTGTGCGGGGCGGAGAACACCGTGGCGTTCTCGACGAGTTCGGCCACCAGGTGGATCACGTCGGCGACGGCGTGCCCGCGCAGGGTGCCCTCGATCGGCGGAACCAGCTTGACCCGCGGGTACTGCTCGACCTCGGCGATGGCGGAGCGCAGCACCTCGGTGAGGGTGACCGGGTTCGACCACTGCCGGCGGGACACGGCCCCGCCGAGCACGGCGAGGTTCTCGGCGTGGCGTCGGATGCGGGTCGCCAGATGATCGACGTGGAAGAGACCCTTGAGGAGGTCCGGGTCCTCCACCTCGTGTTCGAGTTCGTCGAGAATCTGGATCTCACGGTGCACCAGAGACTGAAGGCGGCGCGCGAGGTTGACGAAGACCTCGACCTTCTGTTCGTTGCCCGTGCTGCTGAAAAGCTGGGAGGCCTGGCCCACGGCGGCAACGGCGGCCTCCTGCGAGCGTGCGATCTCCTGCCCCAGCAGGTCGAAGGCGTCCGCTCCCGGGGCGGTGGGCTGCGGAGTCCTGCGGGCGGGCAACTGCTCCCCCGCCCGGAGCTGTTCCAGCGCTCGCTGCAGGTCGGCCTGGCCCCGGGCGTTGGCCCGGCGGAGCGCTTGGGCGCGGTCGAGCAGCCCGGCCGAGACCCGGCGGGCGCCGATGCACGCCGCCGCGACAGCCGTCACGGCCAGCGCGCCCGACCCGCCGAGCGCCGCCAGCAGGCTGCCGGAGGGACGCACCCCGGAGGCCCGTACGGTGAAGATGACCGCGGCGGCACCGCTCAGCAGGGCGGCCACGGTCGGCAGCAGCGCCGCCCGCACCATCTGACCGCGTATCCGCAGCTGCGATGCCTGCTGCACGGTGCGTGGCTTGGCGGCGGCAGTCTGGGAACGGCCCGCCGGGCGGCCGTGCCGCCCGCTCTCTCGGCGATCCGGTCGCGCTTCTGGTGCGCGAAGTTGAGACATCAGCGTCCTCGGTACGTGGGGCACCCGGAATCGTTCATGCGGTGGCACCAAAGGGGGTCGGTCAGGCTCCGGATCAACCGGGTGGGCTCGAAGAACATGAGCCCATCGTTGATCACTGAGCACACACGGTAGTCGCCGACGCGGCGGGCGTGAGCGCCAGTTGTCGAACTTGCCCGCCATCCGTCCCGCTCTGGTATGACGGCCCGCACTGAAGACCGATTTCCACTCACCTTTTTCGATGACGGAACCGATCGAGCCGAGTGGCGCACGTCACCCCGTGCGACCCTTGGGGCGCGGACCATGACCATGCACCACGGCGACGACCGAACCCGCTCACCACTCGTGACGAGCACACTCGGGGCCGCGAGCGCCACTGGCACCGACAGCCGGCGGCCCGTCTCCCGCAGGACGGCGGGGTGCGCGCGGCTTCACCGCGGAGCCATCCACCCGGTCGTGGCGCAGCACAGGATGAGCCGGTCCGTCCGGTCGAGGGCGGAGTCCACCGTGCGCAGCCCCGCACGCGGACCCTCGGCCGCGCCCCGGCGAAACCGCCCCTCCCTCGGGCGCGAGCGTTCAAGACGTGAACGGGCCGACCGGAATCCCGTCGATACAAGTCAACAGAAGGTATGGACCAGCACCTTGACGCCCTCTCGTCCCCTCACTTAAATCAAGTAGTGAATTAACAAACGGCCTCACCTCTCGGGATGCGGACCTCACCACGGTCCGTCACGCCTTCATCCGCCATGCCCATCTGTCATGCCCATGACAGATCCCCCCACGCGAAGTGATGTGATGACCATGCGAACTCTCTTCAGGCGCCGACTGGCGCTCTCCGTCGCCTCCCTGCTCTGCTGTTCGGGCGTGCTCATGGCCGCCCCGGCAGGCGCGGCGCCCGTGACCTCCCAGAGTGCCGCCACCGCTGCCGCGGCGACCACGACCTTCTCCGACGACTTCAACGGCACCGCCGGGTCCGCGCCCGACACGAGCAAGTGGCAGACCGAGACCGGCGACAACGTCAACAACCACGAGCGGCAGTACTACACGGCGGGGTCGAACAACGCCAAGCTCGACGGCCAGGGCAATCTGGTCATCACCGCCCGCAAGGAGAATCCCGCCAACTACCAGTGCTGGTACGGCACCTGCCAGTACACCTCGGCCCGGTTGAACACCTCGGGCAAGTTCTCCTCGACGTACGGGCACGTCGAGACCCGGATGAAGATCCCGCGCGGCCAGGGCATCTGGCCGGCGTTCTGGATGCTCGGCTCCGACCTGGGCAGCGTCGGCTGGCCCAACAGCGGCGAGATCGACATCATGGAGAACGTCGGCTTCGAACCGGGCACGGTGCACGGCACCATCCACGGCCCGGGTTACTCCGGTTCGGCGGGCATCGGCGCGGGCTACTCCCTGCCGGGCGGCCAGGCCTTCGCCGACGCGTTCCACACCTTCGCGGTCGACTGGGCCCCCAACTCCATCACCTGGTCGGTCGACGGCAACGTCTACCAGACGCGTACCCCCGCCGACCTGGGCGGCAACAGCTGGGTGTTCAACAAGCCCTTCTTCATCATCCTGAACCTCGCGGTCGGCGGCTACTGGCCCGGCGACCCCGACGGCTCGACGCCGTTCCCCGGCCAGCTCGTCGTCGACTACGTGCACGTCACCACCAGTGACGGCGGTACCACCCCGCCCCCGGCCACCGGTGGTTCGATCACGGGCATCGGAGGCAAGTGCGTCGACGTCGCCGGTGCCGCCACCGCGAACGGCACCGCCGTCCAGCTCTACGACTGCAACGGTTCGACCGCCCAGAAGTGGGCCGTCAACAGCGACGGCACCATCCGCGCGCTGGGCAAGTGCCTCGACGCCAAGGACGCCGGAACCGCCGACGGCACCCTGCTCCAACTCTGGGACTGCAACGGAACCGCCGCGCAGAAGTGGGCGACCCCCGCGGCCAAGGACATCGTCGGCATCCAGTCGAACAAGTGCATGGACGCCACCGGCAACTCCTCCGCCAACGGCACCCGCCTCCAGCTCTGGACCTGCTCCGGCACCGCCAACCAGAAGTGGACGGTGAACGCCGCGTGAGCCCTCTCACCGCATCCCGTCGCCGCTGGGTCCCGTCCCTGGCCGTGCCCGCCGCGCTCCTCCTCGCCGCGGGAGCCTCCCTGGTCTCGCTGCCCGCCACCGCGCAGGCGGCGGTGACCGCGACCGGTGCGATCACCGGCATCGGCGGCAAATGTGTCGACGTCGCCGCCGCTTCCTCGGCCAACGGCACCGCCGTCCAGCTCTACGACTGCAACGGCTCGGCCGCCCAGCAGTGGAGCGTCAACTCCGACGGCACCATCCGCGCGCTGGGCAAGTGCCTCGACGCCAAGGACGCCGGAACCGCCGACGGCACCCTGCTCCAACTCTGGGACTGCAACGGAACCGCCGCGCAGAAGTGGGCGACCCCCGCGGCCAAGGACATCGTCGGCATCCAGTCGAACAAGTGCATGGACGCCACCGGCAACTCCTCCGCCAACGGCACCCGCCTCCAGCTCTGGACCTGCTCCGGCACCGCCAACCAGAAGTGGACGGTCCCCTCGGGCGGCAGCACCCCGGCCCCCGGTGGGACCATGGCCGTGGCCCCGTACCTCTACAACGGGTGGGGCAGTCCGCCGAATCCGACGACCGTGATGAACGCGACCGGGGTGAAGTGGTTCACGCTGGCGTTCGTCCTGAGCAACGGCTACTGCAACCCGCAGTGGGACGGCTCGCGGGCGCTGGCCGGCGGGGTCGACCAGCAGACGATCAACACCGTGCGCGGGGCGGGCGGCGACGTCATACCGTCGTTCGGCGGCTGGAGCGGCAACAAGCTGGAGACTTCCTGCTCCAGCGCGGGTGAGCTGGCCGCCGCGTACCAGAAGGTCATCAACGCGTACGGCCTCAAGGCGATCGACATCGACATCGAGGCGGACGCCTACAGCAACGCCACCGTGCAGCAGCGCACGGTGGACGCGTTGAAGACGGTCAGGGCCAACAACCCGGGCATCAAGGTGTACGTGACCTTCGGCACGGGCCAGAGCGGTCCGGACAGCTCCCTGATCAACCGGGCCGCCTCCTCGGGGCTGACCGTCGACAGCTGGACGATCATGCCGTTCGACTTCGGCGGCGCCGGCCAGAACATGGGCAACCTCACCAAGCAGGCCGCCGAGGGCCTGAAGAACGCGGTGAAGAGCGCCTACGGGTACACCGACGACCAGACGTACCGGTCGATCGGCATCTCGTCCATGAACGGTCTCACCGACGACAACGAGACGGTGACGGTGGACGACTTCCGCACCATCCTCGCCTACGCCCAGCAGCACCACCTGGCGCGGCTGACCTTCTGGTCGGTCAACCGTGACCGGCCGTGCACCGGGGGCGGCGCGGACACCTGCTCGGACGTCAGCCAGCAGGCATGGGACTACACCCGCGTGTTCGCGCAGTACACGGGGTGAACCGCCGTGCGGTGGCCGGGCCCGTCACGGTCCGGCCACCGCGCTCCGGGGCGCGGACAACGGCACAGGAGGGAGGCCAGGGCAGAGCACCGGTGACGGGACTGATGGAATACCGGCAGGAACGGCCAGCTCCGGATCGCGGACGGCCCGCCCCGGTATCGCACAGCCCCGCCCAGCACCGGAGAGAGCACGCGCATGAAGATCGTCGACGCGAAGTTGATCGTCACCAGTCCCGGACGCAACTTCGTCACGTTGAAGCTGACGACCGACGAAGGGCTCACCGGTCTCGGCGACGCCACCCTCAACGGCAGGGAACTCGCCGTCGTCAGTTACCTCGACGACCATGTCCTGCCGCTCCTCATCGGGCTCGACCCGCACCGCGTCGAGGACACCTGGCAGTACCTGTACCGGGGCGCCTACTGGCGGCGCGGGCCGGTCACCATGGCCGCGATAGCCGCCGTGGACGTGGCGCTCTGGGACATCAAGGCCAAGGCCGCGGGTCTCCCGCTCTACCAGCTCCTCGGCGGCGCGAGCCGCGACCGGGTCCGCACCTACGGCCACGCCAACGGCGCCGGCATCCCGGAACTGCTCGACTCCGTCCGGGCCCGCCTCTCCCAGGGGTACCGGGCCGTCCGCATCCAGACCGGCGTGCCGGGCCTCAAGGCGGTCTACGGGGTGCACACCACCGACGAGAGCGGCGCCGCCGTGCTCCATCAGCGGGCCAGGCCGCTGGTGGAGGACTGGGACACCGACGCCTACCTGCGGCACGTCCCGGCCGTCTTCGAGGCGGTACGGGCGGAGTTCGGCGCCGAACTGCCGCTGCTCCACGACGCCCACCACCGGCTCACCCCGATCCAGGCGGCGCGGCTCGGCAAGGACCTGGAGCCGTACCGCCCGTTCTGGCTGGAGGACTGCACGCCCGCGGAGAACCAGGACGCGTTCCGCCTGATCCGCCACCACACGACCACCCCGCTCGCGGTGGGCGAGGTCTTCAACACCGTCCACGACTACCAGGCCCTGATCACCGAGCGGCTGATCGACTACGCGCGCTCGGCCGTCACCCACTTCGGCGGGGTCACCCCGCTGCGCAAGCTCTTCGACTTCGCCGCTCAGTACCAGGTCAAGGCCGCGACGCACGGCCCGGAGGACATCTCCCCGGTGGGTATGGCGGCGGCGGTCCACCTGGACCTCGCCGTGCACAACTTCGGCATCCAGGAGTACTCGGGCCACTCCGCGCTCACCGGGGAGGTGTTCCGGCACGCCTACACGTTCACCGACGGGCACCTGCACCCGGGCGAGGCCCCCGGCATCGGCGTGGAGCTCGACGAGGAGCTGGCCGCCGCGCACCCGTACGAGCCCGCCTATCTGCCGGTCAACCGCCTCCAGGACGGCACCGTCCACGACTGGTGAGACCTGGGGGCCGGCCTGCCCCCTCACCCTCCTCC